>JAAFGU010000204.1 GCA_010365205.1 Aromatoleum sp.
GGCGGCCATTGAATGCCGGTGCCCGGACGCGCCGGTTCGAAGCCGGCTGAACGCCGGCACGCACGGCGAAGAAGCCGCCGCGCGCCGCCCCACCGTCAAGTCATGAAGCCCAGGTTTTCCTCGCCCGGGAAATTCACGATGTTGGGGAAGATGTACTGAAGGTCGGACGACGAGGCGCCGAACCAGAGAGCCAGCGTCGATCCGATCTGATCGACGGCGGTCGTCGGCAGCCAAGCCCCATTGTTGCCGGTGTCGTCGGGTCCCGACGGCAACGGCGCCGTCTGATTGCCGAGCAGCAGCGTCGGGTACGCGCCGTACATGTCGCCGCCGTTCACCGCACCACCCAGCACAAAATGGTTGCCACCCCACGCGTGGTCGGTGCCGAGACTCTGATTGGTGGTAAATGTGCGGTTGAAATCGGACGCCGTGAACTGTGTGACGCTGTTCGCAATCCCCGCAGCGGCGGTGTAGTCGTAGAACGCCTTCATCGCCGGCACCAGCTGGTCGAGAAGGATGGCTTCGTTGGCGAGCACGTTCGAATGCGTGTCCCAGCCGCCGATACTGACGAAGAACACCTGCCGCCTGAGTCCGAGGGCGGTGCGTCCTTCGATCAGCCGTGCCACCTGCTTCAGCTGCTGGGCTAGGCCGGAGTTGAGTTGCGCCGTCGGATTCGCGGGATTCGCGAATGCGTTCGTGATCACCGGCGGCAGGGTGGCGGTGAGGAACGGGTTTGCGGCGGCGGCCGCGGTCAGCGCCTTGTCCAGCGTGCCCGCGGCATTGCCGACGATCGAATTCGTTCCGCCGGTGCCGAGCAACGCGCGCAGCGCGTTGAAGCGCGCCATCGACACCGGATCGGCCCCCTGCCCGGACAGCAACACGCCGCCGTTCGACGGCACCACGAACGGCGTCGTCGACAGGCCCTGGGTAAACACCTGGGTGCCGGAGGCCGACACCAGCGTCGGGACCGTGCTGCCCGAATTGACGATGGTCAGCCTGTCGGCGAAGCGTCCGCCCCAGCCCGAGCGGACGATCTGCCCGGGCAGCAGCCCCTGCCACAGCGCCTGCTGGTCGGAGTGCGAGAACAGGTTCGGCGGCCGGAACTGGTTGGCCTTGTACTGCGCCATCGTGATCGGCGCGATCAGCGTTCCGGCGTTGGCGATCACCGCGAGCTTCTTCGCCGCGTACAACGGCGCGAGCGGCGCGAACGACGGATGGAAGCCGTACGACTGGCTGCCCAGCGGCGCGCTCGGGGCGGTGAACGGCAGCAGCTGCGCCTGCGTCAATCCGACCGCCGGCGCGCGCACCGCCGCATATTGGGCGAACCGCGTCGCGTCGTTCGGCACGATCATGTTGTTCGAATCGGCGCCTCCGAACAGGAAGACGCAGACCAGCGCCTTGTAGTCGGTGACGGCCTGTGCCTCGGCGCTCCGGATCCCCCAGGTGCCCAGCGCACCGGCCAGCGCCGACGCGGTCAGCGCGCCCGTGTGCGACAGAAACTTGCGGCGATTGGTATTCATGTCAGTGCTGGACCTGGAAGTGATAGGACGATGCCATCAGGTAGACCGCCATGTTCGCGCGGTCCGTTTTCCAGAGGGTGACCGCAGGATTCGCGTTCGCCGGGATGGCGCCCACCGCGCTCACGATCAGGTCGCGCGCCACGGTCGGCAGCGCCCCACCCAGCAGCACCGCGTTGATTTGAGCCACCATCCCCAATGGATCGGCCGCCAGCGACGCGAACTGCGCCGTATTGATCTTGGTGCCGACGGCGCCCGGAATCGTCGGGTCCGGATTCAACCCCGAATAGACGAGTGTGTAAACGAGGTTGGCCCGGGACACTGCCGTATTCGAGTTGTGTATCGCGAATTCGGGTGCGAGCGTCGACGTGCCCGGAATCGTGTAGTCGGGCTGGTAGTAGTTGAACACCGTCGGCGAGAAGTACGGCCGCTGCCCCATAACGTTGGTGCGGCTTTCCAGACCCGCGCCATCTGTGAACCCGGAAAGCGCGCGGATCACGCCGGTGACCATCAACACCGGCTCGCGCAGACTGCCGAACGTCGGATCGGTCTTCACCGCGCCGCGCGCTTCGGTGTCGGTCAGGATCGCGCGGACCACCGCCTTCATGCTGCCGCGCACGCCGGACCCGTCGTTGGCGAACACCGATGCAATGCGCTGCACGTACCCCGGCGTGGGGTTGCCCGTCACCAGATGCTGGATCAGTTGCTTCGAGATGTAGGGTCCGGTGTTCGGATGCATGAACACGTTTCGCACGGCCGCCTGTGTATCCTGCTGGATCGTCTGGTTGGCCGGCAGCACGGTCCCGTTGAGCAGTGTTTTCGCATTCGGGTCGTGACCGGACGTCGCGGTCATCGGGAACGGCAGCATCGGCACGCCGTAGTACGGATTGTTCTTCTTGGTAACGGGCAGCCCTGCCGGATCCGCGTACGTCCAGCCGGTGAACACGCGGGCAAATTCCTTGATGTCGTCCTGGTCGTACGTCGGGATGGGCTGGCCCAAGGCATCCGTGAGCGGCGTGCCGTCGCTGCCGAGTTCCTCGAGTCCGATCGAGAAAAGCTGCATGATTTCGCGGGCGTAGTTCTCGTTCGGGACTCTCGTGCCGCTCGGTCGGTCGTTGTTGACCGCGTCCAGATAATTGCCCATCGCGGGGTTCACCGTCACCCGATTGAGCAGGTTCTCGAAGCTGCCGAACGCCTCGTCGAACAGGATGTTCTGATACCGCGACATCACGTGCGCGTAAGAAAGGTCCCGCTCGGCCCCCGACGTCACGACGATCTGCGACAGCGCCCAAGCCACCCGCTGCCGCAACTGGTCCTGCCCGGTGACGGCCTGAGTGAAAAAATCGCGCTGGAGCATCGACAGTGACAGGTGGTCGCGGACGCACATGGCTTCTGGCGCGGTCGGCGGATAGTTGGTCAGGCCGTCCGGCATCCGCGTCGTGCAATCGGGCGTCGCCGATAGCTGGATCCGGTTGTACTTGGCGTCCGGATACCCGGAAATCGGTTTGGTGAACTGGTCGTCGATCCAGCCGGCGATGCCCAGAGACTTCACCCGCGCGGCCTCGGATTGCGACGCACCGAACGTCGCTTGGTTGAGCAGCCGCCAGATATCCGCATCCGCGGTGACCACCGTTCCCGGGTTCTGCCCGACCACCGGCGCCTGCGTCGACATCGTGACGGCGCCGAGGTTGTCGGTCGCTCCCGCGGTAAACAGGAACGTTCCGGGTACGGCCAGGGCGACGGTCGTCGTCAGCGGCGCCGGCGGAATGATGTCGACGAGCTTGACGCCGTCCTTGTAGAACGTGATCTTGGTGACGGTGCCGTCTGCGTCGCTCGCCGATGCCGTCAGCGTGACGCTGCCTGGAACCGTCACGAACGACGTCGAGGCACTGACCGTCACCGCCGGCGGCTTGTTGCCAGCGGCATTGGCGGTGACCGATACGGCACCGGAAGTTCCCGTTCCTCCCTTGTCGTCCGTCGCGACGGCGATGAAGGAAAAGCTGCCGGCCGTCGCGGCCGTATACGTGTAGGTCGGCGCGAACGACGGCGAATTCGCCGGCGCCGGCGTGGATTTGAGCAACGTCGTGCCCTGGTAGAAATCGACCTTCGCGATTATGCCGTCGGTGTCCGTTGCACTCGCCGTCAGCGTCACGGTCCCGCCCACAGCGAGGGTCGGCGCCGACGCGATCAGCGTCGTCGTCGGCGCCACGTTGCCCGCCCCGGTGCCGGCCTTGATCGGCACCACGTCGGAAACCCCGGTCGCGCCCTTGTCGTCGGTGGCGACCGCCGTGAACATGTAGTCACCGGCGACCGTTGCCGCGTAGGTGTAGACGTAAGGCGGTGCGGTGAACTCCGCGAGTTTGGTCGAGCCGTTGTAGATCGCGACGCTCATCACCGTTCCATCGGTGTCGGTCGCGGATACCGTGAACGTTACGGTCCCTGGAACGGGGACCTGGGTCGCCGATGCGACCAGCACCGCCTTCGGCGAGACGTTTCCGCCCGGCGGCCCGGAAAGACTGCCCGAGGGCATCACGTAGAACGCGGTGCCCTCGAAGGCGAACCATGGCCACGTCGCCAGCACGTGATCGCGCTCGGCCGGATTGGTGGTATAGAAGTGCGCGCCGGTCCGCGTGTTGTAGAACCGGAAAAGACCTGTGGTGCCCGCCACGGCGCCGGGCAGCGCGTAGTAGACGGGGCCCTCGAACACCAGTACCGGATAGTTCGCGATGACGAAATTCTTCTCCGTCTCCGTCATCGTGTAGAAGTGCGTGCCGGTGCGCAGGTTGTAGAACCGGTACACCGGCTTCAAGCTCGAGTCCGGCTGCACGTATGCCCAGAATGCGGGACCTTCATAGGTGAACTGAGGGTAGCGGGCGATGACGGCGTCGCGCTCCGCAGGCGAAATCGTATAGAAATGCGTCCCCAGCACCGTGTTGTAGAAGCGGAATACTGGCGAGGGTTCGGCGCCGCGCGCCGGGGCACTGACGACACCGGCCGCGAAAGCGGCGGCGACAAGGACCGCAGAGGCAATTCGGCGCAAGTGGCGCGACGCGCGCGCGGACCGCGATGGGTCCATTGAAGCGCGCGTGGTTTCGCGCGTAGTTTCGTACGCCATCACCAGCCTCCCCGATTCTTGTTTTGCTGCACCCGCGGGTCGCGCGAACCGTGGGGTGAGCCGCGACCCGGTCCGAAGACTCCCGCCGAAACGACGCGGCAAGCCATGGCTCCAATCGGCCGCATTATTCTCCAGATATTTTTATTTTTCAATCAATTAACAAGAATATACAATTTATCTTATATACGCATGTTGTTATATGCAGATGCCATGTCGAATATAATATTTAACTCATTGTTTTAGCTTTAGTTAATACGATATAAATTTGTAATTATTGTATTGTCTGTAACCATATTAATGACGCTTTGGCGATCATCGAATCAGAGTCGATCGGATTGGGCAGTAGTTTCCTGCAAGCCCGCGCCGACGCGAACGTACGTAAGCTTCCCCGTCAAGTAGACAGTTCTAAACTGGAGTTTCCGCCGCGAGCAAACGCTCGCGATAGCGCGCTGGGGGCAGGCTTCCCAACGC
>JAAFGU010000205.1 GCA_010365205.1 Aromatoleum sp.
GCCCGAGATTGTTCCACGCGTCGAGGCGCGTCGAATCCAGCGCCAGCGCGCGCTCGAGCGCGGCGACAGCGTCCGGCCCGCGGCCCGACTGCAACCGCGCGTAGCCAAGCGTCGACAGTACCGCCGGGTTGTCGGGCAACGCGGCGTTGGCGGCTTCCAGCACCGGGAGCGCGTCGGCAACGCGCTGGCGCTTGACCAGGACGGCACCGAGATTGGCGAGCCATTCGCCCCGCGCGCCGTAGCGAGCGATTGCGTCGCGATAGGATGCTTCGGCGGCATCGAGGTCACCGCGTGCCAACGCAGCGTCGGCGGCCTCGAGCAAGGCCTGGGCGGAGTCCATCGGGCGCGGTCGGCGATCGGCGCGGGACATCCCTTGCCGGCGCCGGCTTGCGTCAGTCGCGGAAGTTGCCGAACTGCACCGGGAAATCGATGATCGACTTCTTGACCAGTGCGATCGCGTCCTGCAGGTCGTCCCGCTTCGCCCCCGATACCCGCACGGCGTCGCCCTGGATCGATGCCTGGACCTTCTGCTTGCTGTCCTTGATCAGCTTGACGATCTTCTTCGACAGTTCCTGTTCGATGCCGACGCGCACCGTGATCACCTGCTTGACCTTGTTGCCGGAAACCTTTTCGACGTCGCCGTACTCGAGCGAACGGATGTCGACGCCGCGCTTGGTGAGCTTGCCGGTCAGGATGTCGGTGACCTGCTTGAGCTTGAAGTCGTCATCGGCGAAGAGCGTCAGCGCCTTGTCGGCATGCTCGACACGGGCGTCGGAACCCTTGAAATCGAAACGGGTCGAGACTTCCTTGTTGGTCTGGTCGACGGCGTTGCGCACTTCGACCTGGTTCACTTCGGAGATGATGTCGAACGAAGGCATGATGGACAGTGTTGCCGGTTGGGAAATCGAGCCGTGGAAGCTAGCACGTTCGGGGGTGCGCGTACAACCGCCGGCGCGGAGTTCCAAAGGCAGGCATGGCGACGTGCCTGCGCGGACTACGCGACGAAGCCGACCTTCTTGTGGCCGCCGTCGCAGAACGGCTTCGTCTGCGAGTTCCCGCAGCGGCAGAGGAACGCGGGGTCGGCGCTGGTCGTGCGGCCATCGCTGGCGGCAATCGTCAACGCCCCCTCGAACTTCAGCGGTCCGTTCGGCCGCGGCGTGATGGTGACCTCCTTGCCGGGGCCGGCGGCTCCCGCCGTCGCCGAGGCGGGCAGAAGCCCCGCGTCGCGGAATCCGATCTTCACGTGGCTGCCGTCGCAGTACGGCTTGTTGCCTGACGCGCCGCAGCGGCAGAGGACGACCGTCGCGGCGGTCGCCGAAGCGCCGGCGACGGAGAAATCACCGGTACACACATAGGGTCCATCGGCCTGGACGGCCGCGATGTTCAACGGAGGGATCATGGTATTTCCGGTGGCGTTGGACGAAACGACGGCGTCCCTGCGGACGAATGTGAGGGCACCGCTCGGGCAGCGCGCGATCGCGGCTTCCAGGGCGTCGGCATCGGCCGCCTCGGGCCGCACCCAGGGTCTCGCCTTCGGGTCGAACACCCCCGGCAATGCGCGCACGCATTCGGCGGAGTGACTGCAGATGCCGGCGTCCCAGGTGACGGCGACGGCATCGGTTTCGAAGCGGTGGAGCTTCGGGTCGCCCATCGCGCTCTCCGGATTCTACTTGCGGCGCCGCGCGAGGTTCGCGGCGATCCGCATCCGCAACGCGTTCAGCTTGATGAAGCCGGCGGCATCCTTCTGGTCGTACGCGCCGGCATCGTCCTCGAACGTGGCGATCGTGGTGTCGAACAGCGAGTCGTGTTTCGACGCCCGGCCTACGCACATGATCGTGCCCTTGTAGAGCTTCAGCCGCACCGTGCCGTTGACCGTTTCCTGCGACGCATCGATCAACCCCTGGAGCAACTTGCGCTCCGGGCTGAACCAGTAACCGTTGTAGATCATCCGTGCGTAGCGCGGCATCAGATCGTCCTTTAGCGCCAGCACTTCGCGGTCGAGCGTGATCGATTCCATCGCCCGATGCCCCTTGAGCATGATCGTGCCGCCGGGCGTCTCGTAACAGCCGCGCGATTTCATCCCCACGTAGCGATTCTCGACCAGGTCCAGCCGGCCGATGCCGTGCTTGCCGCCGAGTTCGTTGAGCTTCGCCAGCACCTTTCCGGGCGAGAGCTCCCTGCCGTCGACGGCGACGATGTCGCCTTTCATGTACTCGAGCTCGACGATCTGCGGCTTGTCCGGCGCTTTTTCCGGCGACACCGTGAGCCGCCACATCGAATCTTCCGGCGCGAAATCCGGATCCTCGAGGATGCCGCCTTCGTAGCTTATGTGCAGCAGGTTCGCGTCCATCGAGTAGGGCGCGCCACCCCCCTTGCGCTTCTTGAAGTCCACCGGAATGCCGTTCTTGTCGGCATAGGCGAGCAGCTTTTCGCGCGACAGCAGATCCCATTCGCGCCAAGGCGCGATGACCCTGATGTTCGGTTCCAGCGCATAGGCGCCCAGCTCGAAGCGTACCTGGTCGTTGCCTTTGCCGGTGGCGCCGTGCGAAATCGTGTCGGCGCCGGTTTTCCGCGCGATGTCGATCAGGTGCTTGGCGATCAGCGGTCGCGCGATCGACGTGCCGAGGAGGTACTCTCCCTCGTACACCGGGTTCGCGCGGAACATCGGGTAGACGAAATCGCGGACGAACTCCTCGCGCAGGTCTTCGATGAAGATGTTCTTTTTCTTGATGCCGAGCTGCAGCGCCTTCCGGCGTGCGGGCTCGAGCTCTTCGCCCTGGCCGATGTCGGCGGTGAAAGTGACGACTTCGCAGCCGTAGGTGTCCTGCAGCCACTTGAGGATCACCGACGTGTCGAGGCCGCCCGAATAGGCGAGGACCACTTTGCGGGTATCGGACATTGCGCGTTTCTTCTGGTGGAGGAAGGTGAGTGGACGAGCCGGATCAATCGACCTTGAGGCCGAGCTTGCGGATGACCGGCGCCCATCTGTCGGATTCGCCCTTGATCAGCGCGGCGAAATCTTCGGGGGCGCCGCCGATCAGGTCGAAGCCCTGCGCGTGCAATTTCTGCACGACATCGGGCTCTCTTAAGATCGCGTTGATTTCGGCATTGAGCCGCGCCACGACAGATTTCGGCGTGCCGCCGGGAACCAGCACGCCGTTCCATGCGAGCGCCTCGAAGCCGGGGTATCCCGATTCGGCGATCGCAGGCAGGTCGGGTAGCAGCGGGAAGCGCGTTGCCGTCGTGACCGCGATCGCGCGAAGCTTGCCTGCCTGAATCTGTGCCTGCAGCGGCTGCATGACGGCGAACATCAGCTGCGTCTCCCCCTGGATCGTCGCGGTGACTGCCGGCGGCGAGCCGTTGAACGGCACGTGCACGGCGTCGAAGCCGGCGACCGACTTCAAGAGCTCCATGTTGAGGTGCGACGAGCTGCCGTTGCCGACCGACGCGTAGTTGAGCTTGCCCGGGTTCGCCCTGGCCCAGGCCACCAGCTCCTTCAGGTCCTTCACCGGCAGTTGCGCGTTGACCGCGAGCACGTTCGGCTGGCTGGTCGTGATGATCACCGGCAGCAGATCCTTCTGCACGTCGTAGGGGAGCTTCTGCAGCAGCGGACTGAACGACAGCGGTCCGTTGTAGCCCAGCACCATCGTATAGCCGTCGGGCGCCGCCTTCGCCACGTCGGAGACCGCGACCGTCCCGCCGGCCGCCGCCTTGTTTTCGACGATGACGGGCTGGCCGAGGCGGGCAGAGAGCTTTTCGCCGATCGTTCGTCCGAGGACGTCGATCGAACTTCCCGCCGGTGCGGTCATCACGAACTTGATCGCTTTGTCGGGCCAGGTCTGCCCCGACGCGAGCAATGGAAATGCTGCGCAGGCAACGGTAACGAAAGCGCGGAAGGCGGAACCAAGTGTCATCACGGGAACTCCGGGGGCGAGCGGGCCGGCGTCACGGGCTCACGTGTCCGCAGACCAGGTACTCGAGCAGCGCCTTCTGGGCGTGAAGCCGGTTCTCCGCCTCGTCCCAGACCACGCTCTGCGGCCCGTCGATCACGTCGGCGGCGACTTCCTCGCCGCGGTGCACCGGCAGGCAATGCATGAACAGCGCGTCCGGTTTTGCCAGCGCCATCATCGGCGCGTCGACCATCCAGTTCGCGAAATCGCGCTTGCGTGCGTCGTTCTCGGACTCGAAGCCCATGCTGGTCCAGACGTCCGTCGTCACGAGATCCGCGCCTCGACACGCTGCGGCCGGATCGGCGAACGCCGCCCAGTGCCCCGGCGCAGTGGCGCCCGCGCGGCCGGGATCCACGGCATAGGCCGCCGGTGAGGACACGTGGACCTTGAAGCCCAGCACTGCCGCGGCCTGCAGCCATGTGTAGCACATGTTGTTGGCGTCGCCGATCCACGCGACGGTCTTGCCGCGAATTGATCCGCGGTGCTCGACGTAGGTGTAGACGTCGGCCAGGATCTGGCACGGGTGGTATTCGTTGGTGAGGCCATTGATCACCGGCACCCGGGAATGCATGGCGAAGCGTTCGATGATCGACTGCTCGAACGTGCGGATCATTACGACGTCGACCATCCGCGAGATCACCCGCGCGACGTCTTCGATCGGTTCGCCGCGCGAGAGTTGCGTGTCGCCGCGATTCAGGTTGATCGCGATGCCGCCGAGCTGATTCATGCCGGCCTCGAACGACACGCGGGTGCGAGTCGACGCCTTCTCGAACACCATCGCCAGCGTGCGGTCCCGCAGCGGCTGGTAGAGTTCGTAGCGCTTGAACCGGTCCTTGATCCAGCGCGTGCGCGCGATCAGGTGATCGAACTCCTCCCGCGAAAAATCGCTGAACTGGAGGAAATGCTTCGGTGCAGGGGGCGTCGCGGACACGGGCATTGGGCGCGGACTCGCGGCGCAGGGCCGAGGAAGCGCGCCAAGTTCATTTAAAACAAGATTTTAGCATGTCGTTCGGCCGCTGACCGACGCGCCGGAGTCGACCGTAGTCAAGACCGCGTCGAACTTGTCGCGGCCTTTTCGCCGCGGCACGCCCCGGTCGTGAAGCCGCGCGGCACCGCGCGATTCGATCGGCCG
>JAAFGU010000206.1 GCA_010365205.1 Aromatoleum sp.
TGGTCGGTCAGTTGCGGGATGACGGGCGCGACGTTGACCCCGACCGGAATGCCGGCATCAGCGAGCGCGCGCACGATCTGCAGCCGGCGCTGCGGCGCCGCGGCGCGCGGATCGAGCGTTCGCGCCAGCGTCTTGTCGAGCATCGCGATGGAGACAAAGACGCGGACGAGTCCTTTCGCCGCCATCGGGGCCAAGAGATCGAGGTCGCGCTCGATCAGCGCGCCCTTGGTGGTGATCGTCAGCGGATGGTCGCACGCGGCCAGCACTTCGATCACCTGCCGCGTGATCTTCCACTCGCGCTCGATCGGCTGGTACGGATCGGTGTTGCTGCCGAGCGCGATGGGCTCGCAGCGGTATGCAGGCCGCGCGAGTTCCGCGCGCAGCAGCTCTGGCGCATTCGGTTTCGCGAAGAGCTTCGTCTCGAAATCGAGGCCCGGCGACAGGTCGAGGTATGCGTGCGACGGCCGCGCATAGCAGTAGACGCAGCCGTGCTCGCAGCCCTGGTACGGATTGATCGACTGGTTGAACGGGATGTCGGGCGAATCGTTGCGCGTGATGATCGTGCGCGCCTGCTGGATCGTGACGATGGTCTTGAGCGGCGGCGGCTCGTCGTCTTCGTCGGTGGCCGTCGCATCCGGCGGCAGCGGCGACCAGCCGTCGTCGACCGGCAGGCGCTGCTCGCGCCGGAACCGGTTCGCGGGGTTGAAGGTCGCGCCGCGTCCCTTGAACGGCGCCGCCGGTGCGGTCATCGGCCCTCGCGTAGCGTCAGGACGCGAGCGCCGCGTCCAGCGTGACGGTGATCGACGGGGAGAGCGCGCGCGAGACGACGCAATTGACCTTGGCCGACGACGCGATTTCAGCGAACTTCGCGGCGGCGATCTTGGGCACCTGCGCGCGCGTGGTCAGATGGACCGATGTGATCGTGGGCTTGCCGTCGACCGGATCCATGGTGAGCTGCACCTCGGTGTCGATGGCGTCGGCGGTGAAGCCCGCGTTGTTGAGCGTGAACGACAGCGCCATCGTGAAGCATCCGGCATGCGCGGCGGCGATCAGCTCCTCGGGGTTCGTTCCCCTGCCGTCGGCGAAGCGCGCCTTGAACGAGTACGGCGTGTCCTTGAGCGTGCCGCTCTGGACCGACAGCGTGCCCTTGCCCTCCTGCGTGCTGCCCTGCCAGCGGGCGGATGCCTTGCGTTGCATGTAGATCTCCCTCGATGAATGCAGACCGCAGAGTTTAATCCACCCCGGCGGCGGCGGGGAGCCGGCGGCAACGATGCCGGGCGAAAAGCGTCGGCCACGGAGGACACGGAGTGAACGGACTTGAATACTGCCGAATGTGCCCGGCATGCGCTACGGTGACGGGGCGCTCGCTGCTGCGGCCTTGCGCTACCATACGGCAGCTACGGATCAATTCGCGCCAGAGCCGACCACCGCGGCCCAATGCGAGCCACCGCGCCGGCCTGCGCGCAACCCCCCCGTTCGCCAACAATGACCAAGCCCAGGACCCCGCATTTCGACACGCTGACGCTGCACGCGGGGGCGAAGCCCGATCCCGCGACCGGCGCGCGCGCCACGCCGATCTACCAGTCGGCGTCGTTCGTGTTTCCGGACAGCGATCACGCCGCCGCGCTGTTCAACATGGAGCGCGCGGGACACGTGTACTCGCGGATCTCCAATCCGACCTGCGCGGTGCTGGAAGAGCGGGTGGCCGCACTCGAGGGCGGCGTCGGCGCGATTGCCACGGCCAGCGGTCAGGCTGCGCTGCATCTGGCCATCGTGACGCTGATGGGCGCCGGCGCGCATATCGTCGCGTCGCGCTCGCTGTACGGCGGCTCGCACAACCTGCTCGACTACACGCTGCCGCGCTTCGGCATCACGACGACGTTCGTCGACCCGCGCGATCTCGACGCCTGGCGCGCCGCGATCCGGCGCGAGACGCGGCTCCTCTTCGGCGAGACGCTGGGTAACCCCGGCCTCGAGGTGCTGGACATCCCGAAGGTCGCCGCGCTCGCGCACGAGCACGGATTGCCGCTGCTCGTCGATTCGACGTTCACCACGCCCTACCTGCTGCAGCCTTTCGCCCATGGCGCGGATTTCGTCTTCCACTCGGCCACCAAGTTCCTGTCGGGACACGGCGTCGTCATCGGCGGCGTGCTGGTGGACTCGGGGCGGTTCGACTGGGATGGGGGTGGCAAATTCGAAGGTGGCAAATTCGAAGATGGAAAATCCGCCGCCGCGAAAGGAAAGTTTCCGACATTGACCGAGCCGTACGCGGGTTTCCACGACATGACGTTCACCGAGGAATCGACGACCGCCGCGTTCCTGCTGCGCGCGCGGCGCGAGGGCATCCGCGATTTCGGCGCGTGCATGGCGCCGATGACGGCGTGGCAGATCCTGCAGGGCATCGAGACGCTGCCGCTGCGGATGGCGCGGCACGTCGAGAACACGCGGAAGATCGTCGCCTTCCTCGCCGGCCACGAACTCGTCGACGGCGTCGGCTATCCGGAACTTCCGGGCCACCCCGACCACGCGCTGGCGCAATCGCTGCTGCCGAAGGGCTGCGGCGCCGTGTTCAGCTTCAACCTCGAGGGCACGCGCGCGCAGGGGCGCAAGTTCATCGAGACGCTGAAAATCTTCTCGCACCTCGCCAACGTCGGCGACGCGAAGTCGCTGGTGATCCACCCGGCGAGCACGACGCACTTCCGGATGTCGGCGGAGGACCTCCTCAAGGCCGGCATCACCGAAGGCACGATCCGGCTGTCGGTCGGGCTCGAGAATCCGGACGACCTGATCGAGGACCTGTCGCGCGCGCTCTACGCGGCGGGGAAGGTTTGATGCGGCTCCCGGTGTCCGGCCACGCCGTCTACGCCTACACCGGCACGCGAGCGCTCGACCGCGCGCAGCCGACGGTGATGTTCGTCCACGGCGCGGCGCAGGATCACAGCGTCTGGGCGCTGCAGTCGCGGTACTTCGCGTATCACGGGCGCAATGTGCTGGCGGTCGATCTTCCGGGCCACGGACGTTCGGACGGGGAGTCGCTGGCCTCCGTCGAGGCGATCGCCGACTGGATTCCGACGCTGCTCGATGCGGCGGGCGTAGCGAACGCGGCGCTGGTCGGCCATTCGCTGGGCGCGCTCGCCGTGCTGGAATGCGCCGCGCGGCATCCGGAACGCGTCGGCAGCATTGCGCTGCTCGGTCCCGCGGCGCCGATGCCGGTCAGCGACGCGCTGCTCGAAGCGGCGGGGCGCAACGATCACCTCGCCTACGAGCTCATCACCGGCTGGTCGTTCAGCGCCGGCAAAAAGCTCGGCGGCAACCCGGTTCCGGGGATGTGGATGACCGGCAACGCGCTGCGGCTGATGGAACGCTCGAAGCCCGATGCACTGGCGACCGACCTGATGGCCTGCCATATCTACGCGAACGGGCTCACCGCGGCGGCCGGCGTGCGCTGCCCGGCCCTGCTGATCCTCGGCGCGCGCGACATCATGGCGCCGACCAAAGCCGCGCAGGCGCTGATCGATGCGCTGGCGCAGAAGCGCGTCGTCACCTTGCCCGATTGCGGGCATTCGCTGATGGCCGAAGAGCCCGATGCGGTGCTCGACGCGCTGCGCGCCTTTCTCCCGCCGGCGCAGTCCGAACCATGACCACCGCCGCCGACCCGCAGCAGTCGACCGTTCCGAATGTCCGCACCGTTTCGATGACCGCGCCGTTGCGCTGGCTGGCATCCGGCTGGGGCGATTTCCGCGCGCATCCGCTGCCCAGCGTGTTCTACGGCGTGTGCTTCGCCGTGATGGGCTGGCTGATCGCGCTGACGTTCCGGCACGCCTATGCGTACGTGTCGGCGCTCGTCTGCGGCTTCCTGCTGGTCGGGCCGTTTCTCGCCACCGGCATCTACGCGCTGTCGCGCCAACGCGAGAACGGCGAGCCGGTGCGGCTGGTGCCCACGCTCGATGCGTGGCGGCCCAACGTCGGCGCGATCGGCGTGTTCTCGCTGGTGCTGACGGTGATCCTGCTGGTCTGGGCACGCGCGTCGCTGGTCGTGTTCGCGCTGTTCTACACCAGCGAGATGCCGAGTGTGGACCGCTTCCTCGAGCAGGTCGTCTCGCTCGACAACCTCGAGTTCCTCGTCGCGTACGCCTGCGTCGGCGGTTTCTTCGCGGCGCTGGTGTTCGCGATCAGCGTCGTCGCGGTGCCGATGATGCTCGATCGCCGGACCGATGGCGTGATCGCCGTGCTGACGAGCCTCAAGACCTTCGGCGCCAATGTGCCGGCGATGATCGTCTGGGGGCTGACCATCGCCGTCGTCATCGGCGCCGGCTTCGCACTGTGGTTCGCCGGGCTCGTCGTCGCGGGACCGGTGATCGGCCACGCGACGTGGCACGCCTATCGCGCGCTCGTCGAGTAACTCACCACACTAGCTGCTGCGCCACTTGATCGAGCAGCCCAGCGACGGGTGCTGGAACGCCGGCGCGGGGGCGCCGCGCGCGATGTCGGCCATCGCAATGAAAAGCTCGCGCGCCGCGGCGGGATTTGGCGAGCGGCCCGATGCGTCGAGCCGCCCGCGGTACGCGAGGTTTAGATCGTCGTCGAAGCCGAAGAAGTCGGGCGTGCAGATGGCGCCGTAGTCCTTCGCCACCTCCTGCGTCTCGTCGATCAGGTACGGGAAGCCGAACGCGTGACGCGCGGCGAACGCCTGCATGTTGGCGAACGAATCCTCCGGATACTCGATCGCATCGTTACTCATGATCGCCACGCTGCCCACTCCGAGCGAAGCGAGTTCGCCCATGTCGCGGACGATCTTGTCGATCACCGCCTTCACGTACGGGCAATGGTTGCAGATGAACATCACGACGGTGCCGCCGGCGCCGCGTACCGAATCGAGCGTGTGCCGTCGGCCGTCGGTGCCGGGCAGGTCGAATGCCGGCGCGCGCCAGCCGCTGCCGCCCTGCGGGGTGTGAAGATTCGCCATGATCGCCTCGCGTGTCGTTAACGGACGTAGGTGTGTCAGAATTCTATGCCGTCGCCCCGTCGCCGGGAACCACCGCGCTCCCTGCCCCCATCCCCTCCCATGCCCGTCG
>JAAFGU010000207.1 GCA_010365205.1 Aromatoleum sp.
GGCCGCGGCCGACGGCGTGTACGCGGCCTCGCTCATGCCGCGAACTCCCGCGCGATGCGCTCGAACCATGCGCGGACGATCCCGTGGTAGCGCCGGTCGTCGAGCAGGAATGCGTCGTGGCCGTGCGGCGCGGTGATCTCGGCGTAGGTGACGTCGCGGTTGTTGTCGACGAGCGCCTTGACGATCTCGCGCGACCGCGCCGGCGAAAAGCGCCAGTCAGTCGTGAATGCGACCACCAGAAACCGGCACGTCGCCGGAGCGAGCGCCCGCGCGAGACTGCCGCCGGTGGCGGCCGCGGGGTCGAAGTAATCGAGCGCCTTTGTGATCCGCAGATACGTGTTCGCGTCGTAATAGTCGGCGAATTTCTCGCCCTGGTAGCGCAGATACGACTCGATCTGGAACTCCGGCGCGAACGAGAACTTGAGGCCGTCCAGCAATTCACGGCCGAAGCGCTCCTCCATCTGTTCGTCGGACAGGTACGTGATATGGCCGATCATCCGCGCCACGCGCAGGCCGCGCCGCGGCTTGGTGTGCTGCGCCTCGAAATGGCCGTCGTGGAAATCCGGATCGGTGAGTATCGCCTGGCGCGCCACTTCGTTGAACGCGATGTTCTGCGCCGACAAGTTCGGCGCGGCCGCGATCACCAGCGCATTGCGGATGCGGTCCGGGTAGCGGATCGCCCAGTCGAGCGCCTGCATCCCGCCCAGGCTGCCGCCCATCACCGCCGCCCATTGCCGGATGCCGAGCCGGTCGGCCAGGCGCGACTGCGCATCGACCCAGTCCTCGACTGTCAGCAGCGGAAAATCGGCCCCCCACGACCTGCCCGTTGCCGGGTTCGTCGAGGCCGGCCCGGTGGAGCCGAAACAGCTGCCGAGATTGTTCACACCGACGACGAAAAAACGGTCGGTGTCGAGCGGCTTTCCCGGACCGATCATGTTGTCCCACCAGCCGATGTCGTCGGGTGCCCCGGCGTAGTACCCGGCCACATGATGCGACGCGTTCAGCGCGTGGCAGATCAGCACGGCATTCGACGCGTCGGCGTTCAGCGCCCCATAGGTTTCGTACGCGAGCTCGTACTGCGGCAGCGTCCGGCCGCAGGCGAGGGCGAGCGGCGCGTCGAACGCGGCGCGGCGCGCGACGATGGGGCCGACGGAAAAACCACGCGCCAGCGGACTGTCGAGGGTCGCGTCGACACCACCGGTGGTGGCGGAAAACGAAGGCATGGCAGGCGACCGGTGCAAAGCTGCAATAAAAAAACCCGACCAGCTGTTCGCCAGAGTCGGGTTGGAAAGGTAGTTCCCCTTGCCACTCCGCTTTAGCCGTATTTATAGTGCGCCCGCAAGCTGGCTCAAATCGGCGCAGGCCAAGTCTAGCGGCTGGCCGGCCGTTTGCAAACCCTGCCAGGCGACTCGGCGCCCGCCGCGGCCGGGAGAGGACCGAAAGCCGCACAACGCGGCGGCAGGACGCCGCCCCGACTATGTGTTATGACGTTGGTATAAAACTCGTTATACTTCGCGGCTCAGGATCCGCTGTGACGTCAAATCCACGGAGCCCGCCCGACGTACGGAGATCTGCGATGCCGCGCCGCCGCTCCCCCTTTCTCGCCCTGCTGGCCGCCCTCCTCTGGATGCCGGTCGCGCACGCCGTGAGCGTCGGCAACGGCAAATCCGTCTATGCGACGTGGTGCGCGCAATGCCACAACGCCAACCCGAGACAGGACTTGGGCAGCGTGATGTTCGGCGCCAATTACGCGCCGGGGATTCAGCTCGCCATCGACGGACGCGTCCCGGACATGAGCATCCTGCAGGGCGTGGTATCGGCGTCGGACGTGGACGACGTCGCCGCCTATCTCGGCTCGCTGCAGGGCAGCGGCGGCACCGGCACCCTCAATGTGCCGTCGGCGCTGAATTTCGCGTCGCAGGAGGTCGGCACGCAGAGCAGTGCCACGCAGCTGACGATCGCCAACACCGGCAGCGCGAGCGTTTCGATCTTCAGCGTCTCCAGCAATAACCTCGCGGAATTCCCGGTCACCGGCAACAATTGCACGGGCACCGTGATTGCCGGCGGCAACTGCAAGATCAAGGTCGCGTTCATGCCGTCGGCTTCCGGCGCGCGCGGCGGAACAATCACCATCGCCAGCAGCGGCACCGGCAGCCCCCAGTCGATCGTCGCGTCGGGGTCCGGCACCGCCGCGCCGCCGCCCCCGCCTCCACCGCCCCCACCCCCGGCACCGACCGCGGCGGTCATCGAATACTACTGGGCCGCCCGCGATCACTATTTCATCACGTCCGCCGCCGCCGAAATCGCCGCACTGGATGCCGCGGCTCCAGGGGGCTGGATTCGCACGGGCAGGACTTTCAAGACGCTGCCGGCGCCGCAGACCGGCAGTTCGTCGGTGTGCCGTTTCTATCTGCCCGCGCAATACGGCGACTCGCATTTCTACGGCCGCAGCGCGGCGGAGTGCGATGTCACTCATGCGGCCAATCCGGGGTTCTTCTACGAATCCCCCGCGGTGATGTATATGGACTTGCCGACTCTGGGCGTCTGTGCCACCGGCACGGTGCCCGTGTATCGCGTGTTCAGCGCGCGAGTCGACACGAACCATCGCTATACGACCGACCGCGCAATCCGCGACCTGATGGTGGCGCAGGGCTGGCTCGCCGAGGGCGACGGTCCCGATCTCGTCGTGATGTGCGCGCCGCCCTAGTACCGCGACCCATAAGTTTTGCTATGTTCGAATCGATCCGCATCGCCGATCGCTTTGTCGCTCATCCTCGCCATAGCCCGAGCTATGGCTGCGGTTCGCCTCAGTCAACTGCGGCGCTCGGCGCGCGGAATCGGTTCTCGGCATGTACGCAAACTTATGGGTCGCGGTACTAGCCGCCGCGCTGATCGCCGCTGCGCCGCGGTGCAACGCGCTCGCGGTGCCGATCAGCGCTGTCGCACGGCGGGACCGCAGAGCGCCCCTTTCGCGTCGACGCCGATCCAGCTCACGCCCTGCGCGTCGAGAAATGCCGCGGCGTCCGCTTCGAGCAGCATCGCGATCGTCGCGCAACTGCCGGCGACGACGGCCAGCGGCGCGACAACGCTGATCGATTGCCAGTGCGCGGCCGGCATTCCGGTCCGCGGATTCAGGACGTGGCAATAGCGGCGGCCGGCGAGCTCGAAAAAGCGCTCGTAATCGCCACTGGTGGCGACCGCGCCTCCCGCGACGTCGACCTCGGCGATCGCCGCTCCGTCGCGGCGCGGATCGCGGATGCCGATGCGCCAGGGCGCGCCGTGTTCCTGCGGTCCCACCGCACGCACGTCGCCGCCGAGGTTCACCAGCGCATGAGCGATCCCGTGCTCGACGCAGACCGTTGCGACGCGGTCCGCGGCGTACTCCTTGCCAATGCCGCCGAAATCGATCTCCATGCCGGCGCGCGGCAGCCGCAGCGCGCAGTCATCCCATTCTACGGTGTCCCAGCCGATCAGCGCCGTCGCCGCCGCCAGCGCGTCCGCAGCGGGCAGCCGCGGCGGCGTCCGCTTGAAATCCCAGACCCGCCGCAGCACGCCGGACGTGATGTCGAACAGACCGCCGCTCAACCGGTAGCACTGGTCGGCGTAGCGCAGCAGCGCGGCGGTTTCGGCATCGATCGCGACCGGTGAGCCGCCGGCCGCGCGGTTGATCGCCGTCGTGACGCTGTCGTCGCGGTAGCGCGAATACTTCGCCTCGATGCGCAGCACGTCGGCGATCGCGGCCTCAGCCGCGCGATGGGCGCGCGCGCCGTCATCCGCGCCGAGCTGCAGCTCGTGCGCCGACGCCATTGCACGGAACGGGAAGCGGTGGAGCGACATCGCGGGCATCCGGGCGCAGGCGATGCCGCGGCGCGCGTCAGAACGTCCTGGCGATGCCGGCCTGGATCCAGCGCGCGGAGAACGCTTCGAGGCCCGGAGAGTCGCCACCGCCCAACCGCCACCCGGATTTCTGCCGGTAGAACTCGAGTTTCAGATCAGCGCTCCAGCCTTCCGCGAATCGCTTCACGATCCCGATGCCGGGCGTGAACGCGCCAAACGCCGAAAGCCGCGTGTCCGTCGTGTAGTTGCGGCCCGGGACGAACCCGCGCGGGAACGGCGGATCGAAATAGAAGTCGGCCGCACTCTGCGTGTAGTAGCGCAGGCTCGGCGTCACGCTCCAGCCGTCCGACAGCGCCTGGACCCACGCCGCCTCGGCCATGTTCGACCTGCCGCCGAACGAATCGGCGAGGAAGCGGTACGAGAGCTTCAGCGTCGCATCGAACGCTGGCAAATACTGGTTGGCGCGATTGAGCCACGCCAACACCTGCCGGTGATCGGGGCGTGCGTCGAGCAGCTTGTACGGGTCCGAGTAGTAGCCGTGGCCGGTCGAATACGTGAGGTTGGACTGCACGATCGCGTTCGCCGACAACACCTGCGTCACGCCCACCAAGAGATCGTAGGTATGCCGATTCTGGTGGTCGGCGACGCCGTTGTTGCTGTTGATCCGGTCGCCGGTGCCGGCGAGGCCGAACGCCCACGTCCGGTTGTTGTCCGGCGTCGAAATGCGGACGTCGAGCGACAGCGCGCGCGACAGGTAATCGCGCTCGGACGACACCGCGGCGCCGACGCCAACGGACACGCGGTCGAAATAGCGGGTGAGCCTGATGTCGCCGGCGGTGCGGTAATCCTTGACGCCTTCACCGGAGGCGCCGGATAGCGCGTTGTGATAGCGCGGCGAGGCGCCCGACATACCGTCGTAGACCAGCGTGCCCTCGATGGCAAGCGAGTCGGACAGCGGTTTCAGCACGTACAGCGCCGGACTCTTGACGCGCATCCGGTCGGCACCCGGTTGCCAGTCCCGGTAATCCAGATGCTTGAGCGCGATCTGGCTGGCATCGGGCACCGACTCGGCGTGCGCCGGAGTGGAAAATACCGCGGACAATGCGGAGGAAATTACGGCGGACAGCATCGCGGCGGGCATCATCCCCGGCAGCGCGAGTGCCGCGGCGAGCAGTGCGCCGGCCTGTCCCGTCGCGGCCGGCGCGGCGCCCGC
>JAAFGU010000208.1 GCA_010365205.1 Aromatoleum sp.
GCGCTCGACGTGCTCGTGTATGAAAAAGAATTGGGCGAACTCGGGGTTTGCCCGCGACACCGCGACGAACCACGGCGCCGTCAGGGCGAGATACAGCGCGAGGCCGGAGACGAGATGAAGGCGGCGCCACACGGCGAGATCGCGCGTGAGCATCGTATAGGTGAGGAGCGCAGCGCAGGGCAACACCAGCCCGATCAATCCCTTCGACAGCGTCGCGCCGGCCATCGCCGCCCAGACGAGCCACATCCACGCGCGCCGTTCGCCCGCCGGCGTCTCGTCGCGCTGGGCGACGACGAGCGCGGCGAGGCCGAGGGTGAGAAAGAACGCGAGCCCCGAATCGAGCGTGATGATCTGGGCCAGGCCGGAATGCCAGAGCGTGCCGGCCAGCGCGAGCGCGCCGAAAGTGCCGAGCAGAGGACCGCCGAGTGCCAGACCCGCGTAGCCGATGGCGGCGACGGCCAGAAGCCCCGCAAGCGCCGGCCAAAGGCGTGCGGCGGCCTCGTTGATGCCGAAGACGCGGAACGCGGCGGCCGTCACCCAGTATTGAAGCGGCGGCTTCTCGAAATACTTGAGACCGTTCAGGCGCGGCGTGACCCAATCGCCGGTCGTCACCATCTCGCGCGCGATTTCCGCGTACCGGCCCTCGTCGGGATGCGCCAGCCGCCGCATGTCGAGGTTGACGAACCAGATGAGCGCGATCGCGGCGAATACCAGCCACAGCGCAGGGCGCGAGGGAAGGGCGGGGGCGGGCGGCATGGGAAAGGGAGAGGGCGGCAATTCGCTTTCGGGCGCCGGTCGTCGGGCGCCGGATTGCTCCGCGCCGTCGCAGGTCCCGCGGGAGCCGCGATTCTACCGCGACGCCCGCGCATTGGCCGCCGGTGTCGCCTGACGCGTGCGTCGTTCGTGTCGGGCGCGTGCGTGCTACGCTCGCCTTCGCCCATGTCCGCCAGCGTCGCCCAGACCGCTTCCCAGACCGCGATCGTCGCCGCCGTAGCGGCCGACCTGCCGGCGGTCCAACGCCTTGCCGACGTGATCTGGCGCCGCCACTACCCCGGCATCATCAGCGAGGCGCAGATCGACTACATGCTGGCGCGCGGCTACGCCGTCGACGCACTCGAGCGATACCTGACAGGCGAAGGCGCGGGGCTGCTGCTGGCGACCGACGGCGGCGTCGCGGTCGGCTTCGCCGCGTATATGCCTGCCGCGGAGCCCGCGACGATGCGCCTCGACAAGCTGTACGTGCTGCAGGAGCATCACGGCCGCGGGTTCGGACGCCGCCTGATCGACGCGGTCGCGGCGGCGGCGCGTGCCCAGCGCTGCACGACCTGCATCCTCAGCGTCAACAAGCAAAATGCGAACTCGATTCGCGCATACGAACGTTGCGGCTTCGCGATTCGCGAGGCGGTCGTCGTCGACATCGGTGGCGGGCACATGATGGACGATTACGTGATGGCGCGGGCCGTTTGACCTTGCCGCCTCCGGTGCGATTCGCTAGGATGAGGGCATGACATACGGCGTCTTGCACCGTCGCTGTGGACCGCTCTGGCGGCGCGTGCCCGCAAGGGCAGGACGGTAACCGTCGGGAGACGGCCGAACCCGAGCCGCCAGCCGTCGCTGGCGGTTTTTTTTGCGGCCCCGGGATATTCGATGGCGAACCCGCTCTCGCTCTACGACAACTACACGCGCACACAGCGCCCGTTCGAGCCGATTCGTCCCGGCGCCGAGGTCGGTCTGTACACCTGCGGACCCACCGTCTACGACTACCAGCACATCGGCAACTACCGGACGTTCATGTTCGAGGACGTCTTGAAGCGCGTCCTCGTGTGGAACGGTTACCGCGTCCGGCACGTGATGAACATCACCGATGTCGGGCATCTGACCTCGGACGCGGACACCGGCGAGGACAAGATGGAAACGGGTGCCCGCCGCACCGGGAAGACGGCGTGGGAGATCGCGCAGCTGTACACCGACGCGTTCGTCGCCGATCTCGCGCTGCTCGCGATTCTCGACCCGGCGGTGCTGTGCCGGGCGACCGACCACATCAGCGAGCAGATCGCATTCATAGCCGATATCGAAAAGAACGGTTACACCTACCGGACCGCCGACGGCATCTACTTCGATACGGCGAAGCAGGCCGACTACGGCTACCTCGCGCGGCTCGACATCGAGGGACTCGAGGGCGGCAAGCGCGTGGACCTCGGCGAAAAGCGGAGCCCGACCGATTTCGCGCTGTGGAAATTCTCCGCGCCCGGCGAGAAGAGGCAGATGGAATGGGAGAGCCCGTGGGGCACCGGATTTCCCGGCTGGCACATCGAGTGCTCGGCGATGGCGCAGCAGTACCTGGGCGACTACTTCGACATTCACTGCGGCGGCGAGGACCACCTCCCGGTCCATCACACCAACGAAATCGCGCAGACCGAGGCGCGCGTCGGCACCCGGCTGGCGAACTTCTGGTTGCACGGCTATTTCCTTCTGTTGAACGACGCGAAGATGGCGAAGTCGGCGGGCGAATTCCTCCGAGTCGCCTCGCTGGTCGACCGCGGCTACGACCCGCTGGCCTACCGGTATCTGTGCCTGACCGCGCACTATCGCGGCCAGTTGAATTTCACCTGGGACGCGCTCGATGCGGCGGCGACGGCGCTCGACCGGATGCGCCACGGCATGCACGCGCTGCGCGAAGCCGGCACGGCCGCTGCTGACACGACGCTGGTCGCGCGCTTTACCGACCAGATCAACGACGACCTTAACCTGCCGCGTGCGCTCGCCGTCGCGTGGGAAACGCTGCGGGGCGATCTGCCGCCGGCCGTCAAGCGGGCCACGCTTGTGCGCTTCGACGAAGTGTTCGGTCTGGGCCTCGGTACGTGGCGGCCCAAACTGGAAGATGTGCCGGAGTCCGTACGGACCCTTGCCGATGCGCGGGCGGCGGCACGGAAGGCGAAGCAATGGGTCGAAGCCGACCGGCTCCGCGCCGAGCTCGCGGCGGCCGGCTGGGAGATGGAAGACCGCGCCGGCGGCTACGCGCTGAAGAAACGGACGCAGGATCGCGCGCAGGGTCGCGCGCGGGATTGAGCATTGAGGGAGCCGCGATGAAACTCGCCACTCTGAAAAACGGAACGCGTGACGGCCGGCTCGTCGTCGTTTCGCGCGATTTGGCACAGTGCGTAGAGGTGCCCGAGATCGCGCGGACCCTGCAGGCAGCGCTCGACGCTTGGGAGACGACGTCGCCGTCGCTCGACGCAATCGCCGTCGAGCTCAACGCCGGCCGGATGCCGGATGCGACGCCGTTCGATCCGAAGGCCGCGATGGCGCCGCTGCCCCGCGCGTACCAGTGGGCGGACGGATCCGCCTACGTCAATCATGTCGAACTGGTGCGCAAGGCGCGCGGCGCGACCATGCCGCCCGAGTTCTGGACCGATCCGCTGATGTACCAGGGCGCGTCCGACCACATGCTCGGCGCCTGCGAGGACATCGAAGTCGCCGACGAAGCCTGGGGCATCGATTTCGAGGCCGAGGTCGCCGTGGTGACCGGCGACGTGCCGATGGGTACCCGTGCCGCAGACGCGGGCCGCCACATTCGATTGCTGATGCTGGTCAACGACGTCAGCCTGCGCGGTCTCATTGCGGCGGAACTGGCGAAGGGCTTCGGCTTCTTCCAGTCGAAGCCGGCCAGCGCGTTCTCGCCGGTGGCAGCGACGCCCGACGAACTCGGCGGCGCATGGCGCGACGGCAAGCTTCACCTGCCGCTCATATCGCATCTGAACGGCGTGCTGTTCGGCCGTCCGAACGCCGGGGTCGACATGACCTTCGACTTCGCGACGCTGATCGACCACGCCGCCCGTACGCGGCAGCTCGAGGCCGGCAGCATCGTCGGCTCGGGCACCGTGTCGAACCGGGAAGACGGCGGACCGGGCCGGGCGGCCGCAGAAGGCGGCGTCGGCTACTCGTGCATCGCCGAGCAGCGCACCGTCGAGACGATCCTGACCGGCAAGGCGACGACGCCGTTCATGCGTTTCGGCGACCGCGTCCGGATCGAGATGTTCGACGCCGAGGGTCGCTCGGTATTCGGCGCCATCGACCAGACGGTCCGTTCGACCGCCTGATCCGGGGCGCCCGGTCTCGCCGGTCGACGCTTCCCCTTCGGTCTTTCGCGCCCCGCCGATGGCGCTCGCCCGCTTCGTCGCCTCATCGGTGCCTTTGCGCCGCGTTTCGCCGGCTTCGTCGCCTGGGTCTTGAGCGCGCAGGGGCGCTTGCCCAGGATGCCGCCTGAGACGACCGGCCACCGATTCGGGGTCCCGAAAAATCCTGAATCCGGATCGTCCCGCCGCTGCATCCAACGGCCGAGCAGTCAGAAATTGACAGAGGAGAGAGACCATGAATCGCTATGAACAAACGATGTACCGCCCGGCTTTCGGCATCGCCGCCGTCGCGATGACGGCCAGCGTGATCGGCCTCACCGTCGTCGCCCCGGCCAGGATGGAAGCCGCGGGACTGCAGCAGCCGACGGTTGCGACGGCCGTGCGGACACCGATCGAGACGGCCGTCAGCCCCGCGCGCATCGATGTGATCACCCTGCGCGAACAGACGGCCGGATTCGAGCCGGTGCGCTACGTGCTCCCGGCGCGCAAGCAGGCGGGTTGATTGAATCCGGGGGTAACCGGGCGCAGCTAAACGTGGCCGAGCGTCATTGAACCTAAGTGAGCGTTGCTTTTTTCCCGCGGTCGCCCGGCTCCCCCACGGCCTGCGACTGCAGAAGGGTCGGGCGTCAAGCGCTCGGTCCTTCGCCTTTTCTCCCGCGCCGATTCGCGCGAACGATCCATGGACGCGTCGCAATCGGCGCGAACGTTTCGTCGCCGGCCGCCTTGGCGCCTCGATTCGCCGGCTTCGTCGCGTGTGTCTTGAGCGTGTCATCGCGATAGCCCAGGATCCGATCCAACAACAACGCAGGCGCGGACGCAGCCACCGGATTCAACCGAATCCGGCAACTCGATCCTGCATCCGAATCCGGACCCC
>JAAFGU010000209.1:0-2632 GCA_010365205.1 Aromatoleum sp.
TGGTGGCGAACGGCTGCCCGTCCGAAGGATCGATCATCGGCAGCGTGGCGCCGGCCGCCGGCGGCGTCCACCGGTTGCCGATGAAGTGCTGCGCCGGCGTGGCGACCGGCGGAAAGGGATGCGGTGCATTCATGCTGGGCCCGTCGTAGGAACTCGTTCGCGCGGTCGCGCAGAGGCGCGCGTGTCGTCGTTGCGCGCGCGTTATTTCTTCGCGCCACCGTCCGGCTTGAACATCCAGGCCTGCGTGTTCTCGTCGGTGCGCGGCGCGTACGTGATTCCATCGCGCGTCGCCCACAGGTTCACCTGGAAGTGCAGCGGCACGATGCCGGTGTCATTGATGGCGAGCTCGGTCGCCCGCTGCAGATAGGCCTCGCGCTTGACGTCGTCGACCGTCTGCAGCGCGTCCTCGGTCAGCGCATCGACCTTCGCGTTCGAGTAGCGCCCCCGGTTCGCGGTGCCGTAGCCCTTGTCGCGGTTGTACGTCATCAGCAGCGCCTTCAGCGACGACGAGGATTCGCCGGTGCCGGTACTCCAGCCGAGCAGCATGAAGCTGAACTTCAAGTCGGTCGCCTGAGTGAAATACGTCGCCGACGGCATCGCGACGACCTTGGTGTCGATCCCGACGCGCGCCAGCATCTGCGCGACCGCCTGCGCGATCTTGGCGTCGTTGACGTAACGATTGTTCGGCGCATGGATCGTCAGGCCGAACCCCTCGGGATAACCCGCCTCGGCGAGCAGCTTTTTCGCCCCTTCGGGATCAAAGGCCTCGACCCTGAGATTCTTCGTCGCCCCGAACAGGAACTCGGGAACGAGTTGGCCTGAGGCAATTGCCTCGCCCTCCATCACCTTGTCGACAATGGCGGGACGGTTGACCGCCTTGGAAATCGCCCTGCGCACGCGCGGGTCCTTCAACGGATTCTTCGCCAGCGGCTGGCCGGCCCGGTCGGTGACGAACGGCGACACGTCGCGGTCGCTGTCCATGTGCAGGTAGATCAGGCGGTCGGCGACGGTCCGGTAAACCGACAACCGCTTGTCCTTCTTCAATTGCGCGGCGTCGGAGGTCGGCACGTTCTCGATCACCTGCAGGTCGCCGGACAACAGCGCGGCGACGCGTGTTGCATCCTGCGGCAGCAGCCGCAGCGTCACCTTTTCCCACGGCGTGGCGCCACCCCAGTACGCATCGTTGCGCGCGAGTTCGATCCTGTCCCCCTTCACGTACCGAACGAGCTTGTACGGACCGGTCCCGATCGCCGCCTTGCCGCTGTTGAAATCCTCGGTGGTCGCCTTCGCCGCGGCCTTCGAGATGATGACGATCTGCGTCATGTCCGACGGCATCAGCGGGTACGGTGTCGCCGTCCTGAACCGGATCGTGAGGGGATCGACGACGATCATCTCCTTGATCTGCTTGCTGTACGCGGTGAACGGCGAAGGGCTGTTCGGCACGGTCGGCACGCGCTCGATCGACGCGACGACGTCGGCAGCGGTGAAATCGCTTCCGTCGTGGAACTTCACACCGCGGCGCAGCTTGAACTCCCAGGTCAGCGGATCGATGACCTTCCATTCGGTCGCGAGGCCGGGGACGAGCCGCGACTTCTCGTCGCGCTGCACGAGGTAGCCGAACAGATGGCCGGCGACATTGTTGTTCGGCGTGACGTTGTGATAGTGGGGATCAAGCGCCGTCACGTCGGTGCCGAGTCCGATCGTCAGGTCGGCGGCCGCAACCGGGAACGCGAGGACCGCGAGGGCAATGGCGAGCATTCGAGGGAGCGGCATGACAGTCCTTGAGCCGAAGCGGTCAGGCGAATGGCCGAAGCATAGCGCAAGCGTCAACGTCGCAACAAAAGCAAATCGAGGAAGCGCGCCGCGCGCAGAGGCAATCCGGCGGCGTCAGCCGCGGTAACGGATCCGGTAGATCGCGCCCGCCGCGTCGTCGGACACCAGCAGCGACCCGTCCGGCGCGACCAGGACGTCCGCCGGTCGGCCCCACGCCCGCTCGCCCTGCAGCCAACCTTCGGCGAACGGCACGTAGCCGACCGCTTTGCCGTTCGCATCGAACATGACGACGGTGATCCGGTATCCGATTTTGTGGCTGCGGTTCCATGAGCCGTGCTCGGCGATGAAGATCTGGTTCCGGTACGCGGCGGGAAACTGCGTGCCGGCGTAGAAACGCATGCCCAGCGACGCGACGTGCGGGCCGAGGTTCTGCGCCGGCGGCGTAAACGCGCTGCACGGACGCATCGCGCCGAATTCGGGATCGGCGATGCTCCCGCCGTGGCAGTACGGAAATCCGAAATCGAGGCCCGGCACCGGCGCGCGGTTGAGCGTGTCCGGAGGCACGTCATCGCCGAGGTTGTCGCGCCCGTTGCTGGTGAACCACAGCGCTTTGGTGCGAGGGTCCCAGTCGAAGCCGACCGAATTACGGAGTCCGCGCGCGTACACCTCGAGCCCGCTGCCGTCCGCATTCATTCGCATGATGTTCGCGTAGCGGTCCGGGTCAGGCGCGCAGACGTTGCACGGGGCGCCGACCGGAAAGTACAGCTTGCCGTCGGGGCCGAACGCGATGAATTTGCGCCCGTGACGGCCATCGGTCGGGAAGCGGTCACTGACGACTGCCGGCACCGGCGGGTCCGCG
>JAAFGU010000209.1:2660-7636 GCA_010365205.1 Aromatoleum sp.
ATCCGGCTCACCGCCGAGACGTACAACGCGCCGTTGCGAAACGCGACGCCCGCAGGCTCGCGCAGACCCGACGCGACGACGCGGACCGTCGCCTCGCCGTTCTTGCCGGGAGGCGGCAACGTCACCGCGTACACCTTCCCCGCATCCGCCGAGCCGACGAACAGGGTTCCGTTGGCACCCCAGGTCATCGCCCGTGCATTCGGCACGCGGGCGACGGTCTCGATCGCGAAGCCCGGCGGCAGCACGATCGATTCCAGCGGCAGCGCGGATTGCGCCCGCGCCACGGATGAAACCACCGACCACAGCAGCGCCATTGTCCGTATCATTCGTACCATTCGTACCATCGCCGTTCGCTGCGACGCGCACTTTCCTCGACGCAGGTCGTTCATCGTTTCCTCGCTTTGATCATCGTCGCCGTTCGCGTGCACGGCGGTCCGGAAAACCCTCAGGCTCGCGCGGACATCGTAGCGCAAATGGCGGTTTGACAGCGGAGAGACCCCTCCCTATCCTGACTTCATTGCCGCGCCGGCCACAGACATTCCCCCATCATGAACGCACCCGCCACGCCCAACGCCGTCCGACCCGATGCGCGCACTGCCGCGCCGGACCTCGTCGCCTGGGACCTGATCCGGACGCTGGTCGCGTTCGACACAACGAGCCGCGAATCGAACCTCGCGCTGATCGAGTGGGTAAGGAGCTACCTCCGGTCGCACGGCGTCGACGCGACGCTGACCTTCGACGACGATGGGCGCAAGGCGAACCTCTTCGCGACGCTTCCCGCGCAGGACGGGAACGAGACGACCGGGGGCATCGTGCTGTCCGGCCATACCGACGTCGTGCCCGTCGACGGGCAGCCATGGGACACGCCGCCGTTCGAGGCTGTCCGCATCGGCGACAAGGTCCACGGCCGTGGCGTCACCGACATGAAGAGCTTTAGCGCCACCGGACTCGCCCTCGTCCCCGAGTTCCTGCGCCGCGGCTTGAAGCGCCCCGTGCACTTCGCGCTGTCCTACGACGAGGAAATCGGTTGCGTCGGCGTCCGCCGCCTGATCGAGGACGTCGTCAGGCGGGGGGTGAAACCTCTGGGCTGCATCGTCGGCGAGCCGACCGGGATGGAACTCGTCGTCGCACACAAGGGCAAGAAGAGCTGGCGCTGCCGCGTCCGCGGCCACGAGGCGCATTCGTCGCTGACGCCGCTGGGCGTCAACGCCGTGCAGATCGCCTGCGAAATCGTCACCTATCTGACCAACATCGCGCGCTCGTTCCGCGACCACGGCTCGCACGACACCGACTACGACGTCCCGTTCACGACCGTGCATACCGGCGTCATCCACGGGGGCACGGCGCTCAACATCGTCGCGCGCGACTGCTGGTTCGATTTCGAGATCCGTCACCTGCCGTTCGACGACCCCGACGAGCTCTACGCCGAGGTGAAGGAGTACGCCCTGCGCTTCCTGCCGGAAATGCGCCAGCTGTCCGCCGATACCTGGATCGAGTTCGACGCGTTGTCGACGCTTCCCGGATTCGACACCCACGGCGAGAGCGAGATCGCGGAACTCGGCAAGGCGTGCAACGGCACCCACGACTACCACAAGGTGTCGTTCGGCGCCGAGGCGAGCCTCTTCCATGAAGCCTCGATCCCGGCGATCATCTGCGGCCCCGGCCACATCGCACAGGCGCACCAGCCCAACGAGTGGGTCGCGCTGGAGCAGCTCGCGCGGTGCGAGTCGTTCATGCGCCGGCTCGCCGATCGCGTCTGCGTCGCCTGACAGCCGGAGAGCCGCCGTGGTGACCAGCGCCAACGGCGTGGTGCCGTCGATCGAGGTCGCGTTTCCGAATCTCGACCGCTGGGCAGCCGGCAATGCCGGCATCCCGTACGTCTGGACGTTTCGCTCGAACAGCGCCGGTCCGCATGTGCTGTTGCAGGCGCTCACGCACGGCAACGAGGTGTGCGGAGCGATTGCGCTCGACTGGCTGCTCGGCACCGGTTTCCGCCCGACGCGCGGGACACTGACCGTGTGCTTCGCCAACGTCGCGGCGTACCAACTGTTCGATTGCACCGATCCGTTCGCGTCGCGCTGCGTCGACGAGGATTTCAACCGCCTGTGGACGGCCGAGGTCCTCGAAGGTCCGCGGCAGACGACCGATCTTGACCGCGCGCGCGAACTGCGCCCGCTGTACGACGCGACCGAGTTCCTCCTCGACCTTCATTCGATGACCGATCCCTGCCCCCCGCTCGCGCTGGCGGGCCGGCAGCGCAAGGGGCTCGATCTGGCCATGGCGCTTGGGCTGCCCGCCCATATCGTCGTCGACGCCGGGCATTCGGCCGGCAAGCGTCTGCGCGACTACGCGTTCTTCGACGACCCCGCCGACGCGCGCAATGCGCTGCTCGTAGAGTGCGGCCAGCATTGGGAGGCCGCGGCGCCAGCGGTCGCGCGCCAGGTGACGCTGCGGTTCCTGCGCCATTTCGGCATGGCCGCGCCGGATTTCCTGGACGCGCATCTGGATTCCACGCCGATGCCGGCGCCGAAGGTCATCGAAGTCACCGCCGCGATCACCATCGGGAGCGATGCATTCGCATTCGCGGTTCCGGTGGACGGACTCGCCGTGGTCCCTCGCGCCGGGACCCTGCTGGCCCGTGACGGCGGCGCGGACGTGGTGACGCCGTACGACGACTGCGTGCTGATCATGCCGACGCGGCGCCCGAAAAAAGGCGAGACCGCGGTGCGACTGGGGCGTTTCGTCACCTGACGACGCTGTGCTGCGCACGCATGGCGGATCTGCCGCTTTTCGCCGCCGCAATCGATCGATCGTTGATCCCGCGACGCGGTCCGCGTCCGTGTGTTCGCCGACTTCGCTGATCGTGTCGGCGAGCGAGCCGCGAGGGCACGTCACGGCGCCGCCGCTTTCACGGCCGACTCCGCCGCGCGCGCGATTTCCTCGCCTGCCACCGCCGCCCATCTTGCGTACACACCACGCGTGGCGGCGGCGAACGCGTCGTGGCCCGCCGGCGTGATGCGGGTGAGCGTCATCCCGCGTTTGGGGAGATCCGCCAATGCCGCCTCGCGCTCCTGCCGGACGAGGTCGGCGAGTTCACGCGCGGCGGTCTCCGCGGCATCGCGGACCAGAGCGTGGTCCGCCTCGCTCCACGCATTCCACACGCGGCGATTGACGGCGAACACCGCCGCCTCGCCCACGGCGCCCCAGAGCGTCACGTGATTGACGCCGACCGCGTCGAGCCGCGCGGCCACGAACGCCCCCGGGTTTCCGTCCTGACCGTCGAGCGCGCCCGATTTCAACGCCGCCTGCGCGCTGGCGTACGACATCGCCGACGGTAACGCCCGGAGTTCCGCGTAGAGTTCGATCAGCATCGGCAGCGCGGTCGTCCGGATCTTCATGCCGGCGAGGTCTGCCGGCGCGCGCACCACGCGCGACGTCGTTGCCAGCTCGCGATGACCGAGCGGCGCGAATGCGAGGGCGACGACGCCAGCGCGGTCCAGCGCCGCAACCAGGCGCTGCTTCATCGCGCCTGCGATCAGTGCGTCCAGCTGTTTCGCCTCCGGCGCAAGCCACGGCAGTCCGACGACCGCGAGTTCCCTCGCTTGGGGCGACCATGCGAGCGTCGAACCGACCGCGAGATCGGCGCCGCCCTCCTTCAGCACGAGCAACTCGCGCTCCGGATCGCGTTGCGCCAGCACCGCTCCGGGATACGTGGTCACGGCAAACGCGCCGCCGCTCTTCTCCGCGATCAGGCGCGCCCAGCGCTCGCCTGCCTTGCCCAGCGCGAACGCGGGGCCGACGGCGGTGGAAAGCCGCAACTCTTTCGGTTTGTCGGGCGGCCTGTCCTGGGCGTGGGCCGCATGCACCACGAACAGCGACATGCCGATCGCCACCAGCCAACCGCTGCACATCATCGCCCCTCGCTCCGCATGCTGCCGAGTGTAGGTGCCTCGCGCGGCACCGGTCAATCGAGGGGTGACCCGTCGCGCACGGGCGACTCGCGCCAATAGCGGCGGTCGTGTTCGCGCTCGGCGCGTGGCGCGAGCGCGGTACCCGGCGCGAAAACCAGGGTTAGCGCCCCGTCGTAATCGGTGCGGCGAAGGGTGATGCCCGCGTCCGCGTATCGGCCCACGACATCGGGGCGCGGATGACCGAAGCGATTGCGGTAGCCCGGCGTAAAGACCGCCATGCGCGGCGCGACCGCTGCGATGAACGACGGAGTCGAAGACGTTCTGCTCCCGTGATGCGGAACGATCAGCACGTCCGCTTTCAGCGCAGCGGGGTCGCGGCGCACGAGTTCGAGTTCGCCCTTCGCCTCGAGATCACCGGTGAGGAGGACGCTGCCGTACGAAGAGTCGACGCGAACGACGCAGGAAAGATCGTTCGGCTTGAGCTTCGCATTCGCGTAGTGAGCGGGCCCCGGGTGCAGCACCGAGAAGCGGACACCGTCCCACGTCCAGCGCTGACCCGCTTCGCAGCGTATCGCGTCGCTCGTGCGTTGCGCGAGGAGCTCGTGATCCTCGGGCAACGACGAGGCGAGCCAATCCACCGGCACCGTCTGCAGCAGCGTCTGCGCCCCGCCGCTGTGGTCGCTGTCCTGGTGCGAAATGATCAACGCACCGAGGCGCGTGACACCCGACGCGCGCAGAAACGGCGCGACGATCCGGCCGCCGGCATCGGCTTCGTCGGAATAGCGCGGCCCCGCGTCATAGAGCAGCGAATGCGTATGCGTCTGTATCACGACGGCCAGCCCCTGCCCCACGTCGAGCACGACCAGACGGAAAGCGCCGGGATCAGGCGGCGGCGGGCGCACCAGATACAGCGGCAGCAGCCAGAACACGCCCAGTGCGCGTCCCGGGACCCCCCGCGGCGCCGCAATCCACGCCACCCCGGCCAGTGCGGCCACAACGGCCCAGCCGGCGGGCGCGTGCTGCTGCCAGACCGCACCCGGCGTCGCGGCGAACCAGTCGAGCGCG
>JAAFGU010000210.1 GCA_010365205.1 Aromatoleum sp.
GTGATGATCGATCCCAAGCCGCTCCTTCAGGCTCATTTCCCATTGGAATCACGATAGCCCCTTCAGGCTCACATGCCATTGGAAGAGGCTGCGGCTTGGCTCTTTTGCGACGGTCGCGTTAAGCTTCCGGCCGCGGCGCACCGCCCCCCGCGGCCGACGCTCCAGTGATCGCGATTGCAGATCGCCGTGGAAAATAGCCTTTGCCCACAGTAATCGCTCACACTCATATTGGGGGCCGGCGTCTCGTCGCGATCTGCCCGACTTGAAGATTGTTTTTAGAAATGATTTCCATATATTGGTAACATCGGTTGGCCCGGCATCGGCGAATACAATCGTCGGGACGAGACAAACGCCCGCGAACGAACGATCGGCCTACCCATTCGCTGGAGGAAGCTGCATGGACATGATCCCCGACCACGACCCGCAGGAAACGCGCGAATGGCTTGACGCGCTCGAGGGCGTGCTCGCACAGGAGGGCCCTGATCGCGCCCACTTCCTCATCGAACAGTTGATCGACAAGGCGCGTCGATCCGGCGCGTACCTGCCCTTTTCGGCGAACACCGCGTACATCAACACGATCCCGGTCGACAGGCAGGCGCGGCTGCCGGGGGATCATGCGATCGAGTACACGATTCAATCGCACGTGCGCTGGAACGCGATGGCCATGGTGCTGCGCGCGAACAAGGAGTCCAACGTCGGCGGTCATATCGCCAGCTTCGCGTCCGCAGCCACGCTATACGACGTCGGCTTCAATCACTTCTGGCACGCGCCTTCGGAAAACCACGGCGGCGACCTCGTGTTCGTTCAGGGCCATTCGGCGCCGGGTGTTTATGCGCGCGCCTTCATGCTCGGCCGACTCACTGCGGAGCAAATGGATAATTTCCGCCGCGAAGTCGGCGGCAAGGGGATTTCGTCGTATCCGCATCCGTGGCTGATGCCCGACTTCTGGCAATTCCCCACGGTATCGATGGGTCTCGGTCCGCTGATGTCGATCTATCAGGCGCGTTTCATGAAGTATCTCCAGGATCGCGGCCTGGCCAACACCGAGGGCCGCAAGGTCTGGGCTTTCATGGGCGACGGCGAGATGGACGAACCGGAGTCGATGGGCGCCATCGGCATGGCGGGGCGGGAGAATCTCGACAACCTGATCTTCGTCGTCAACTGCAACCTGCAGCGGCTCGACGGACCCGTGCGCGGCAACGGCAAGATCATTCAAGAGCTGGAGAGCGACTTCCGCGGCGCCGGGTGGAACGTGATCAAGATCGTGTGGGGAACGCGTTGGGACGCGCTGTTCGCGCGCGACAAGAAGGGAATTCTCCCGCGGCGGATGATGGAATGCGTCGATGGCGAGTACCAGACGTTCAAGTCGAAGGACGGCGCTTATGTACGCGAACACTTCTTCAATACCCCGGAGCTGAAGGAACTCGTCGCCGACTGGTCGGACGAGGAAATCTGGCATCTGAATCGGGGCGGCCATGACCCGCACAAGATCTACGCCGCCTTCCACGCGGCGGTGAACCACAAGGGACAACCCACGGTCATTCTGCCCAAGACGATCAAGGGCTACGGGATGGGCGAGTCGGGCGAGGCGCAGAACATCACGCACCAGCAGAAGAAGATGTCCGAGGGGTCGCTGCGCGTGTTCCGCGACCGATTCCAGATTCCCGTGCCCGACGACAAGCTCAACGATGCGCCCTATGTGACGTTTCCCGAGGGCTCACCGGAACTCGAGTACATGCGGTCGCGCCGGATGGAATTGGGGGGCTACCTGCCCAGCCGGCGGCAGAAGGCCGACGCGCTGGTCGTGCCACCGCTGTCGACGTTCGAGCGATTCCTGAAGGGCACCGAGGATCGGGAGATTTCGACGACGATGGCGTTCGTCCAGATTCTTGGCACCTTGCTGCGCGACAAGAATATCGGCAAGCGCATCGTGCCGATCGTCCCCGACGAGTCCCGAACGTTCGGCATGGAGGGCCTGTTCCGTCAACTCGGTATCTGGAACCAGTTCGGGCAACTCTATACGCCGCAGGATGCCGACCAGCTGATGTTCTACAAGGAGGACAAGGGCGGCCAGGTGCTGCAGGAGGGGATCAACGAGCCGGGCGCGATGTGCGACTGGATGGCCGCCGCGACGTCGTATTCGACGCATGGCGTCGCGATGATCCCGTTCTACATCTTCTACTCGATGTTCGGGTTCCAGCGTGTCGGCGACCTCGCGTGGGCCGCGGGCGACATGCGCTCCCGCGGCTTCCTGCTGGGCGGCACCGCGGGACGCACGACGCTCAACGGAGAAGGGCTTCAGCACGAAGACGGTCATTCCCACATCTACTCGGCGACGATCCCGAACTGCATATCCTACGACCCTACGTTCGGATACGAAGTCGCCGTCATCATCCAGGACGGACTGCGCCGGATGTACGCGGAGCAGGAGGACGTGTACTACTACCTTACCGTGATGAACGAGAACTACCGGCAGCCGGCAATGCCCGAGGGGGCGGCACCCGACATCCTGAAAGGCATGTACGCGTTCCGCGCTGGGGACAGGAAGTCGAAGTCGCCGCGCGTGCAGCTGCTCGGCTCAGGCGTCATTTTCCGCGAAGCGATCGCCGCCGCGGAGCTGCTGAAGAGCGATTGGGGCGTCGATGCCGATCTGTGGAGTTGCCCGAGCTTCACCGAACTCGCCCGCGACGGGATGAAAGTGGCACGCGAGAACCTGCTCAATCCGACCGCCGAGCCGAAGCTCTCGCATGTGGAAGCGTGCCTCAAGAACACGCGGGGCCCGGTGATCGCGACGACCGACTATATTCGCGCCTTCGCCGAACAGATCCGGCCGTACGTCCAGCGCCGTTACGTCGTGCTGGGAACCGATGGCTACGGGCGCTCCGACACGCGTGAACAGCTGCGCGGATTCTTCGAGGTCGATCACCGCTATGTCACCGTGGCGGCGCTGAAAGCCTTGGCCGACGAAGGGACGATTCCCGCGACGAAGGTGGCGCAAGCGATCAGGAAATATGGAATCGATCCGGCGAAGCCGCCACCATGGACGGTCTAGGTCATCGCAGATCCGGCCTAAGCCCCGGTCCCTTCCGAGTTTGACCACGCATTCCATTCCGCAAGGCACAGCCGCAAGCCATCATCGGTTCCCCGAGCGATGCAGTGCGCGCCACGCCAGGCTTGGGATAACAATGAAGCCTCGAAGCTTGAAAGCCCACTCATGAGCACGATCGAAATCAAGGTTCCCGACATCGGCGACTTCAAGGATATTCCGGTCATCGAGGTCCTGGTCAAGCCGGGCGATACGGTGAAGGCCGAGGATTCGCTGGTCATTCTCGAGTCCGACAAGGCGACGATGGACGTCCCGTCGCCCGCGGCCGGAACGGTGAGGGAGCTCCGGGTCAAACCCGGTGACAAGGTGTCGGAAGGCAGCGTCATCGTCCTGCTCGACAGCGCGGAGGCAAACGCAGCGACGGAAAAGCCGAGTGCGCCAGCCCCCGCGGCGAACGCAACACCCAGCGCCGCAGCGGCGCCATCGCCAACACCCACGCTGGCGCCGTCCCCCCAATCTGCTCCCGCGGCGCCGCCGGCGCCCGTCGATGGCGAAGGGTTCAGGGCTGCGCACGCGTCGCCCACGGTGCGCAAGTACGCGCGCGAGTTGGGCGTCGATCTCGCACGAGTCACGGGCAGCGGCCCGAAGGGCCGCGTTCAGCACGAAGACGTGCAGGGCTTCGTCAAGCAGATGCTGGCGGGAGCGGGCGCCGCGGCGCCGGCCGGCGGCGGCGCCCTGAACCTGCTGCCATGGCCCAGCGTCGACTTCGCCAAATTCGGGCCGGTCGAATCCAGACCGCTGACCCGGATCCAGAAGATTTCCGGCGCCAACCTGCATCGCAACTGGGTGATGATCCCGCACGTCACCAATCACGATGACGCCGACATCACCGATCTCGAGGCGTTCCGCGTCCAGCACAACAAGGAAATGGAAAAGAGCGGGGTGAAGGTGACGATGCTCGCATTCCTGATCAAGGCGTCAGTCGCCGCACTGCAGAAATTTCCCCAGTTCAACGCGTCGCTCGACGGCGAAAACCTCGTGTTGAAGAAGTATTTCAATATCGGCTTCGCTGCCGATACGCCCAACGGGCTCGTGGTGCCGGTAATCAGGAATGCCGACCAGAAGGGCATCGTCCAGATCGCGAAGGAGATGACCGATCTGTCGGCGAAGGCGCGCGAAGGCAAGCTCGGCCCCGCGGACATGCAGGGCGGTTGCTTCTCGATCTCGAGCCTCGGCGGAATCGGCGGCACGTACTTCACGCCCATCATCAATGCGCCCGAAGTCGCAATTCTCGGCGTGTGCCGGTCAGCGCTGCGCCCGGTGTGGGACGGCAAGCAGTTTGCGCCGCGCCTCATCCTGCCGCTGTCGCTGTCGTGGGACCATCGGGTGATCGACGGCGCGTCCGCGGCGCGATTCAACAGCTTCCTCGCGGCGCTGCTTGCGGACATGCGGCGCGCGATACTGTAACTCGCCAGCGCGTACACCCGAGTCCGAACCCGCAGTCACCAACGACACAGGCGACGCAGCCGAGCCCGAGCGTGCCCGACCATTACCCTCGCTACGCCTGCGCGCTGCCTGCGTCGCGATCTTCAGCATTCTTTTCGAGGTGGCAATGAGCATCATCGAAGTCAAGGTTCCCGACATCGGCGACTTCAAGGATGTCCCCGTCATCGAGATCTTCGTCAAACCGGGTGACCCCGTGAAGGCCGAGGATTCCCTGGTATCGCTCGAGTCCGACAAGGCGACGATGGACGTCCCGTCGCCGGCGGCCGGCGTCGTGAAGGAACTGAAGGTCAAGCTGGGCGACAAGTTGAGCGAGGGTTCGGTGATCCTCACGCTGGACAGTGCCGGAGCGGCCGTCGGCGCCGGCAAGACGGCTGCCGCCGGCGTGGGCGATACTCTGCCGCCGACC
>JAAFGU010000211.1 GCA_010365205.1 Aromatoleum sp.
CGCCCGGTTGCGCCGGCATCACCGGTTGCGACGCGACACCCGCGGGTGTCGCGGGTGCGGCCGCCGGCGGCGCGATGCTCTGACGCTGCGCGCCCAAACTGCGGCCCCCGCCCAGACGCTTGGCGTCAGCGAGGTCGGCGGCGACCAGCGATACTGCGCCTAGCGCCGCGATGGCCATCATCCCTTTTATGTTCACGCGAATACTCCGGTGAGAATTTCCATTGCCGCGGTCAGAATACGTAGCCCAGGTGCAGCGCCACGACCCCGGCCGCCAGGTTGTGGACTTTGACTCGCTCGAAGCCCGCTTGTTCCATCATCGTCTTCAGCGTCTCCTGGTCCGGATGCATTCGGATCGACTCCGCGAGATAGCGATAACTCGCGTCGTCGCCGGCAACGATTTTGCCGATCCACGGAATCACGTTGAAGCTGTACCAATCGTACGCTGGTCCCAACGGCGCCCACACGCGCGAGAACTCGAGCACGGCTGCGACGCCGCCCGGCTTCAACACGCGCTTCATTTCGGCGAGCGCATTTTCCTTGCGGGTCACGTTGCGAAGCCCGAAGCCGATGCTCACACAGTCGAAGTGGGCGCTCACAAAGGGAAGTTTTTCGGCGTCGCATTGAACGGCCGGCACAAGACGTCCAGCGTTGAGGAAGCGATCGCGGCCGACGGCGAGCATCGCGCCGTTGATGTCGGTCAAGACCACTTCGCCGGTGGGGCCGAGGCGTTCGACAAAAAGTTTCGCCAGGTCGCCGGTGCCCCCGGCGAGGTCGAGCACCCGCATGCCGGAATGCACGCCGGTCGCCCCGACGGCGAAACGCTTCCAGAGCCGGTGCAGGCCCGCCGACATCAGGTCGTTCATCAGGTCGTACTTGTCGGCAACCGAGTCGAAGACACCGCGCACGCGCTTCGCCTTCTCCTCCGGGGGGACCTGCTCGAAACCGAAATGGGTGCTGTCGCTCATCGCATCAAGCGTTGTCCCGGCGCGCACCCGCGGCCGCCATCCGGTCGAGATAGCGCTGCCAGAGCTCATCGTGCCGCGCGCCGAGATCATACAGATGGTCCCACGAGTAAATGCCGGTGTCGTGACCGTCGGAAAAGGTCGGCCGGATCGCGTAGTGGCCCACTGTCTCGACCTCCTTGATCGCCACGTCGCGCTTGCCCGTCTGCAGCGTTTCCTGCCCGGGACCGTGGCCGCGGACTTCAGCCGAAGGCGAATAAACGCGCAGAAATTCGTACGAAAGCCTGAAGCTGCGGCCGTCGCTGAACGCGAGTTCCAGCGCCCGCGATTGCTGGTGCAGCTTGATCTCGGTCGGCTGCGGGGTCGACGGGTCGAGGCCGGCCATCGATGGGGGTTCCCGTGCGAAAACGGGAACGCGATTGCGTGGGACTGACGAGAGTAGCACAACCGAAGCGTGCGCCTGTCCGGCACCGGCACGCGCACGGCCAACGGGCGCTCTTGCCGTCGCCAGCGGCGGCCCGAGCCGGCGAGCGGGCTTACGACTCAGCCCACTAGAGGCTCGTCCCCGTCTGGCTCGTCTCCGGCATGACGTCGAGATTGCCGATACCGGAAAACACGTTGCGATTCTTCGCTTCCTTGCCGTGCAGCTTGATCTCGAGTCGCAGGTCGTTCAGCGAATCGGCGTTGCGCAGGGCGTCCTCGTAGCTGATCAGCCCGGCTTCGTACAGATCGAACAGCGACTGGTCGAAGGTCTGCATCCCGAGTTCGCGCGATTTCTTCATGATGTCCTTGATGCCGGAGACGTCGCCCTTGAACACCAGGTCCGACACCAGCGGCGAATTGAGCATCACTTCGACCGCCGGCACCCGGCCCTTGCCGTCGCGGCGCGGGATCAGTCGTTGCGCGACGAAGGCGCGGATGTTGAGCGAGAGATCCATCAGCAGCTGCGCACGCCGCTCTTCGGGGAAAAAGTTGATGATTCGGTCGAGCGCCTGGTTCGTGCTGTTCGCGTGAAGAGTGGCGAGGCAGAGATGGCCGGTTTCAGCGAACGAGATCGAATAGTTCATCGTTTCGCGCTCGCGCACCTCGCCGATCAGGATAACGTCCGGCGCCTGGCGCAGCGTGTTCTTCAACGCGATCTGCCAGTCGTCGGTGTCCACACCGACCTCGCGCTGGGTGACGATGCAGTTCCGGTGCTCGTGCACGAATTCGATCGGATCCTCGATCGTGATGATGTGTCCGTAGCTGTTTTCGTTGCGGTACCCGAGCAGCGCCGCCATCGACGTCGACTTGCCGCAGCCGGTGGCGCCGATGAACAGCATGATGCCGCGCTTGGACATGATCACGTCCTTCAGCACCGGCGGCAGGCCGAGGTCCTCGAAGTGCGGGATGTCGGTCATGATCGCCCGCAGCACCATGCCGACGCGGCTCTGCTGGACGAAGGCGTTGACGCGGAAGCGGCCAACGCCGGGCGGGCTGATCGCGAAGTTGCATTCCTTCGACGACTCGAACTCGGAGGCCTGCTTGTCGTTCATGACGCTGCGCACGAGTTCGATCGTGTGCTGCGGCGACAGCGCGGTCTTCGACACCGGCGCGATCTTGCCGTCGATCTTCAACGCCGGTGGAAACCCGGCGGTGATGAACAGGTCCGAGCCCTTCTGCTTGACCAGCAGCTCGAGCAGTTCGTGAATGAACTTGGTGGCGCGTTCGCGTTCCATCTTGGGGCTCCTCCGGGAACTTGCCGCCCGGGCGGGGATCGGCGCGGGCTCAGCCGCCCATGAACAGATCCTTGTTAACGGCGCGATTGCGCGCTTCGGCGACGTTCACCTGATTGCGGCGGACCATCTCGACCAGCGTCTGGTCGAGCGTCTGCATGCCCGCCGCCTGCGAGGTCTGGATCGACGAATACATCTGCGCGACCTTGTTCTCGCGAATCAGGTTGCGGATGGCGGGGGTGGCGATCATGATCTCGTGCGCGGCAATCCGTCCCTGGCCGTCCTTGGTCTTCAGCAGCGTCTGCGAGATCACCGATACCAGCGATTCGGACAACATCGCGCGGACCATGTCCTTTTCCGCGGCCGGGAACACATCGATGATGCGGTCGATCGTCTTCGCCGCCGAACTCGTATGCAGCGTCGCGAACACCAGGTGACCCGTCTCGGCGGCCGTCAGCGCGAGCCGGATCGTTTCCAGATCGCGCATTTCGCCGACGAGCACGTAATCCGGGTCCTCGCGCAGGGCGCTGCGCAACGCATTCGGGAACGACAGCGTGTGCGGTCCCAACTCGCGCTGGTTGATCAGGCATTTCTTCGATTCGTGCAGGAACTCGATCGGATCCTCGATCGTCAGGATGTGACCGTATTCGTTTTCGTTGACGTGGTTGACCATTGCCGCGAGCGTCGTCGACTTGCCCGAACCGGTCGGTCCGGTGACGAGAATCAGGCCGCGCGGGCGATTGGTCATCTCGGCGAAGACCTTCGGCGCGTTCAGCTCCTCGAGCGAGAGCACCTTCGACGGAATCGTCCGGAACGCCGCGGCGGCGCCGCGCGCCTGGACGAACGCGTTGACGCGGAACCGCGCGAGGTTGGGCACGGCGAAGCTGAAGTCGCATTCGAGGTTCTCCTCGTACGTCTTCCGCTGCGCGTCGCTCATGATGTCGTACACCATGGCGTGGACGTCTTCGTGCTCCATCGGCGGCAGGTTGATCCGCCGGATGTCGCCGTGGACGCGAATCATCGGCGGCAGGCCCGCCGACAAATGCAGGTCGGACGCCTTGTTCTTGACCGCGAACGCTAGGAGTTCGGTGATGTCCATTTATAATCCCTGGTGCTTTCCGCGATCCCGGGCGCGCCGGCGGGCAGCCCAACATGGGGACGCATGCAAATCGCGTACCAATCCCCGCGCCCGCATGCCGACGTCATTCGATTATGTTCCAGTACGAGAAGGCGTGGCAAGCTGTGATGGCGCGCATAGGCCGGGCCGCGGCCATGGCCGGTCGTTCCCCCGAGAGCGTGCGCTTGCTGGCCGTCAGCAAGACCTTTCCGCCCGGCGCCGTCCGCTCCGTCCATGCGCTGGGGCAGCGGGCGTTCGGCGAGAATTACGTTCAGGAGGCGCTGGCGAAGATGGATGCGCTGGCCGACCTGCCGGGACTGGAGTGGCACCTGATCGGCCCACTGCAAAGCAACAAGACCGGCCCCGTGGCCGAACGTTTCGATTGGGTGCACACGGTCGACCGCGAGAAGATCGCCGTGCGGCTGTCCGCGGCGCGGCCGGCGAGCCGCCCCCCGCTCAACATCTGCATACAGGTGAATATCAGCGGCGAGACGACCAAAAGCGGCGTCGCCCCGGACGCAGCAGTTGCGCTGGCACAGGCGGTGGCGAGGCTGCCGGGCCTCACGCTCCGCGGGCTGATGGGGATCTCGGAGCCGATCGACGACGACAAAACGCGGCGGCGGCAGTTTGGCCGGCTGCGCGAATGCTTCGAGGCCTGCCGCATGGCGGGCCTTGCCGTCGATACACTGTCGATGGGGATGTCGGCGGATCTCGAAGCGGCGATAGACGAAGGCGCGACAATGGTCCGCGTGGGCAGCGCGATATTCGGCGCGCGGGGTCAACGAAGCGAAGGAGCGAAGAAGTGAAACGCGCGATTTATCTCGATGCCCGCATGCGTGCCGCGTGTGGCGCCTGTTGCGCGCCGGCACGCCAGCGGCCGTCCGTCCGCGACGGCTGCCGGCGAGCGTCATGGCGATGACTTTCATCGGCGGGGGCAATATGGCGACCGCGCTGATCGGCGGGATGGTTTCGCGCGGTGCCAACCCGGCGGATTTTCACGTCGTCGAACCGTATGCCGAGCAGCGCGCCAAGCTGGCGGCGGCGTATCCGGGTGCGGTGGTGTACGCGGCGGCGACCGCCGAGGCCGTCGCCGGCGCCGAGTCCGTGGTGCTGGCGGTGAAGCCGCAGCAGATGCACGAGGCGGCC
>JAAFGU010000212.1 GCA_010365205.1 Aromatoleum sp.
TCGGGCCGCCACGCGAACGGCGCGCATCCTGGCGGCCGCGCACGGCGGGCCGTGGAATTTTCCATTGCCATCGGTGCAACGCTTTCGCATAATGACCGCTCAGACAGCGAAGGGAAGGGCCGGGCGCCGGGCGCGCCGGTTCGCCGGATGGCCGACGAGACGATTCTCGAAACACGCGGGCTCACCAAGGAGTTCAAGGGCTTCGTCGCCGTCAAGGACGTGAGCCTGCGCATCCGCCGCGGCGCAATCCACGCGCTGATCGGCCCCAACGGCGCAGGCAAGACGACCTGCTTCAACCTGCTCACCCACTTCCTGACGCCATCGCGTGGCCACATTTTCTACAAGGGTCGCGAAATTACCGGTACGCGTCCGGCGGCGATCGCGCGCATGGGTCTTGTCCGGTCGTTCCAGATCTCCGCCGTATTCGCCAAGCTGACCGTCCTCGAGAACGTCCGGATCGCGCTTCAGCGGCACGAAGGGCATTCGTACGATTTCTGGCGCTCGGGCGGCGTGCTCGCGAAGCACGACGACCGCGCCCGCGAGCTCATCGACGATGTTGGGTTGACCGAATTCGTGGCGACTCCGGCGGGCGAGTTGTCGTATGGCCGCAAGCGCGCGCTCGAAATCGCCACCACGCTGGCGCTGGACCCGGAGATGCTGCTGCTCGACGAGCCGACCGCCGGCATGACGCACGAGGACGTCGGACGCATCACGGCGCTGATCCGCCGCGTCGCCGCCAATCGCACGGTGCTGATGGTCGAGCACAATCTGTCCGTCGTCTCGACGCTGTCGGACCAGATCACCGTGCTCGCGCGTGGCGAGGTGCTCGCCGAGGGCGACTACGCGCACGTGTCGAAACACCCGGATGTCGTCACCGCCTACCTCGGGACCGTCGATGCCTGACGCGCTCACCACCGCCCGGCCCGCCGGACCGGGTACCGCCACGGCGCCGCTGCTGTCGGTGCGCGACCTCAACGCGTGGTACGGCGAGTCGCACATCCTGCACGGCGTGACCTTCGACGTCCGCGCCGGCGAAGTGGTCACGCTGCTCGGGCGCAACGGCGCCGGCAAGACGACTACGCTGCGATCGATCATGGGCATCGTACCGCGGCGCGAGGGCTCGATCGCGTACGACGGACAGGAGACCGTGCGCCTCGCGTCGAACCGGATCGCGCGGATGGGCATCGCCTACTGCCCCGAGGAGCGGGGGATCTTCGCCAGCCTCAACGTCGAGGAGAACCTGCTGTTGCCGCCGATCGTGCGCGACGGCGGGTTGTCGATCGAGCAGATATTCGAGCTTTTCCCGAACCTGAAGGAACGGCTGTCGAGCCAGGGCACGAAGCTCTCCGGCGGCGAACAGCAGATGCTGGCGATCGGGCGCATCCTGCGCACCGGCGCGCGCTTGCTGCTGCTCGACGAGCCGACCGAGGGGTTGGCTCCCGTCATCGTCCAGCAGATTGGCCGCACCATCGCCCGCCTCAAGGCGCAGGGGTTCACGATCCTGCTGGTCGAGCAGAATTTCCGCTTCGCCGCGACGGTGGCCGACCGGCACTATGTGATGGACCATGGTCGTGTCGCCGACATGATTCCGAATTCGGAACTCGGCGCGAACATGGCCAAGCTGCACGATTACCTTGGTGTATAGCGTCGGCGACGACACTACCACTTACTTGCGCCGCAGGCGCGTTCGATTCATGACGGAGGATCACCGATGAAATGCTTCAATCACAGCTTACTGGGCATCGGCATAGCCGCCGTGCTGGCGGCGGGCGCCGCGCACGCGCAGATTTCGGACAACGTCGTCAAGATCGGCGTGCTGTCCGACATGTCGAGCCTCTACACCGACCTCGCTGGCGCCGGCTCGGTGGTGGCGGCGCGCATGGCCGTCGAGGACTCGGGCATCGAGAAGCGCGGCTACAAAGTCGAGATCATTGCGGCCGACCACCAGAACAAGCCCGATGTGGGCTCGGCGGTCGCGCGTCAGTGGTACGACGTGGACAAGGTCGACGTCATCGTCGACACGCCGAACTCGGGCGTCGCGCTGGCGGTGAATCAGATCACCAAGGACAAGGGCAAGGCCTTCCTGGTGTCCGGCGCCGCTTCATCCGACCTTACCGGCAAGGCATGCACGCCCAACACGATTCACTGGACCTACGATACGTGGATGCTCGCGAACGGCACCGGGGGCGCAATCGTCAAGACCGGCGGCGATACGTGGTTCTTCCTCACCGCGGACTACGCATTCGGCCATGCGCTCGAGCGCGATACCGAGGCCGTGGTCCTGAAGAACGGCGGCAAGGTGCTGGGCAAGGTGCGCGCACCGCTTAACACCCAGGATTTCTCGTCGTTCCTGCTGCAGGCGCAGGCCTCCAAGGCCAAGATCATCGGCCTTGCCAATGCCGGCGGCGATACGACGAACTCGATCAAGCAGGCGGCCGAGTTCGGTATCGTCAAGGGCGGTCAGAATCTCGCCGGATTGCTGGTGTTCATCACCGACGTCCATTCGCTCGGTCTCGCCACCGCACAAGGCTTGATCGTCACCAACACGTTCTATTGGGACCAGAACGACCAGACGCGCGCGTTCGCCAAGCGCTTCGCCGCTCTCGACAAAGGCATCTACCCGACGATGGTGCACGCCGGCGTCTACTCGGCATTGCTGCACTACTTCAAGGCGGTCGAGGCGCTGAAGAGTGACGACGGCACCAAGGTCATCGCCAAGATGAAGGAAATGCCCACCGACGACTCGCTGTTCGGAAAAGGCTCGGTCCGGGTCGATGGCCGCAAGATCCATCCGGCCTACCTGGTCGAAGTGAAGAAGCCGTCGGAGTCGAAAGGACCGTGGGACTACTACAAGGTCCGCAGCACGATCCCGGCTGACCAGGCATTCCGGCCGCTCGCCGACGGCGACTGCCCGCTCGTGAAGAAATGATGCCAGCCGTCGCGCTGCGCGCTTTCCCGTGATTTCGCGCCTCGCGCCGGCACTACTGGCGAAATGCGCCGAATCGAGCGTCGCGGTGCGAGGTTCGATCGGCGCCCTCTTCGGCGAAGGCTTCCGTGACTGAGATTTTCGGGGTTCCGACGCAGGCTCTGTTCGGGCAGCTCCTGATCGGGCTCATCAACGGCTCGTTCTACGCGATGTTGAGCCTGGGGCTCGCCGTCATTTTCGGTTTGCTCAATATCATCAATTTTACGCATGGCGCGCAGTACATGATGGGCGCGTTCTGCGCATATTTCCTGCTCGAGTTCGCCGGTGTCGGCTACTGGTGGTCGCTGCTGATTGTGCCGATGGTCGTGGGGATCACCGGGATCGTCGTCGAGCGCACGATGCTGGCGCGGCTCTACAAGCTCGACCATCTCTACGGCCTGTTGTTGACGTTCGGCCTGGCGCTGATCCTGCAGGGGTTGTTCACCAATTACTACGGCTCATCGGGCCTGCCGTACCGCATTCCCAATGAACTCACCGGGGGTATCGACCTCGGCTTCATGCTGCTGCCGAAGTACCGGGCCTGGGTGATCGTGGCCTCGCTCGTCGTTTGCCTCGGAACGTGGTTCGTCATCGAGCGTACGAAGCTCGGCGCGTATCTGCGCGCCGCGACCGAAAACCGGGCGCTGGTGCAGGCGTTCGGCGTCAATGTCCCGCGAATGATCACGCTGACCTACGGGTTTGGCGTCGGCCTCGCAGCTCTCGCCGGCGTGATGGCGGCGCCGATCTACCAGGTGAATCCGCAGATGGGCGCGAACCTCATCATCGTCGTGTTCGCGGTGGTCGTGATCGGTGGCATGGGCTCGATCCTGGGCGCCATCCTGACCGGATTCGGGCTCGGCATCGTGGAGGGACTGACCAAGGTGTTCTATCCGGAGGCGTCGAACACGGTGATTTTCGTGATCATGGTCATCGTGCTGCTGATCAAACCCGCGGGTCTGTTCGGCAAGGAGCGCTGACCTCATGGCCACGCCGCCGCCAATGCCGTCGCCGCCTTCGCCGTCCGCGCGCGCGGAAGCCCGCAGGTTCGCGCTTGCCACGACCGTCCTGGTCGCCGCACTCGCCCTGGCACCGCATCTGGGCGTCTATCCGGTGTTCCTGATGAAGGCGTTGTGCTTCGCGCTCTTCGCCTGTGCGTTCAATCTTCTGCTGGGCTTCGGCGGCCTGCTGTCGTTCGGCCATGCGATGTTTCTCGGTACCGCCGGCTATGTCACGGCGCACGCGGCGAAGGAGTGGGGCTTCCCTCCCGAATTGGCCATCCTCACGGGGACCGCCGCCGCAACGGCGCTCGGCATCGTTACCGGGGCGCTCGCGATTCGCCGCCAGGGCATCTACTTCGCGATGATCACGCTGGCGCTTGCGCAGATGGTTTACTTTTTCTATCTGCAGACGCCGTTCACGCATGGCGAAGACGGCATCCAGTCGGTCCCCCGCGGCCGCTTGTTCGGCTTCATCGACCTGTCGAATGTGCTCGTCATGTACTACGTCGTCCTTGCGATCTTCACTGCCGCGTTCGTGCTGATCTACCGCGTCATCCATTCGCCATTCGGCAACGTGCTGAAGGGGATCCGCGAGAACGAGCCGCGCGCGATCTCGCTGGGCTACGACGCCGAGCGTTACAAGCTGCTCGCGTTCGTACTGTCGTCGGGACTGGCGGGACTCGCCGGCGCCACCAAGGCGATCGTGTTCCAGCTCGCCTCGCTCACCGACGTGCACTGGTCGATGTCCGGCGAGGTGGTGCTGATGACGCTGCTCGGCGGGATGGGAACGATCTTCGGGCCGGTGGCCGGCGCGTTCGCGATCATCGCCATCGAGAATTACTTTTCCGGATTCGGGCAGTGGGTGACGGTGATCACCGGCGGCATTTTCGTCGTCTGCGTGCTGGCATTCCGGCGCGGCATCGTCGGCGAGCTCGGCGTGTGGTGGGCCAA
>JAAFGU010000213.1 GCA_010365205.1 Aromatoleum sp.
GTGCGCGCATCGACGAGCGCCCGCCTCGCGGTCGCCCGCGCCCACGCCGCCGCCCGGTCGAACGCGGCAGCGAGTCCGGCCGAGGAAGTGTCGCCGGTGGCGGCATAGCCGTAGCCCCCGTCCGCGTAGACGGAGACGATCGCGCCGCGATCGGTGCATGCGGCGAGCGGCAGCGGCACGTCCTTGCGCACGGCAAAAACGTCGCTGACTTCCTCGACCAAACGCAATGACCAGAAATCGGCGGCGAAGCCGGCGGGAACGAATTGGGAAAAAGAGAGGCGATCGGCGTCGGGCATGTCGGGCTGTGGTTGTGCGCAGTCGTTCAGAGTGCTGGCTCGGAGCGGTGGCTCGGTGTTGTGACCCCCGCGCGAAAAAGAGCCGGATTATCGCCTGCGCCGCGGCGTTCGTGCGAGCGAAATCGCGACGCAGGTTTCCGAAGTTCGGTCAGTTGCGAGTCGTTGCGGCCGGATCCCCATCCGCCATCGCGGCCAACGCCGGACCCACGACCCGGACGATCCGCCAATCCGGGAGCACCGTTGCCCCGAGCGCCTGGTAGAACTCGATCGCCGGCGCGTTCCAGTCGAGCACCGACCATTCGAAGCGGCCACATCCGCGGTCGCGGGCGATGCCGGCCGATGCGTGAAGCAGGGCGTGGGCGCAGCCCTGACGTCGGAACGCCGGCCGGACGTACAGGTCCTCCAGCCAGAGCCCGCGGCGGCCCAGAAACGTCGAAAAATTGTGAAAAAATAGCGCAAAACCGGCTGCTTCGCCGTTTTTCCACGCAATCAGCACTTCCGCGGCCGGGCGGTCCCCGAAGAGGGCGGCGGCGATTTCGGGCTCGCCGGCGACGCAGAGCTGCGAGAGTTTCTCGTACGCTGCGAGCGCCCGGATAAGTTCGACGACGATCGATACGTCCGCGTTCGTCGCGGGCCTGATCTCGAAGGCGGCGCGGCTCATGCGAGTCTGCGGCCCAGGATGTCGAGGTCGCGTTCGATGCCATCGAGTTCGGCGACGCCGGGCAGGTGGCCCCAGCGGACGAATCCCGCATTCTCGAACAGTCGCAACGACGGGACGTTGTGCGCGAAAACGAAAGCGAGAACCGTACAGATTCCCGATGCGGGGGCCGACGAGAGCGCATGCGCGAGCAGCGCCGATGCGATGCCGCGATGTTGCGCTGCGGGAGCCGTATAGACTCCGACTTCGACCGTCTTCCGATACGCGGGGCGTCCATAAAACGAGCGCAGCGAAAGCCAGCCCTGGATCTCGCCCGTCGGCGCCACCGATATCCACAATGGCCGGGTCAGCGGATCGAATTCGCGAAACCAGGGCTCTCGCGCCGCCACCGTCACCGGTTCGGCGTCGGCCGTCGCCATCCGGCCGGGAATCGACGCGTTGTAGATCTCGACAATTTGCGGCAAATCAGAGGCTTGCGCGGCGCGTATCGGCATGGTTGGCAGAATTGCAACAAGTTCGTCACGGTCATTGTAACAACCGCGGCATTTCGTTGCCCCTGCATTCGTGCCTGAGGTATTGTCGCAGCGTGTGCCGAAAGGCGAACATAAGTCCTGTTTCAGCTTCATCTCTTACTGGGGGTCCCACAATGAAGTTTCAGCGAAAGAAACTCGCTGGCGCGTTGGCCTATGCGCTCGGCGTTGGTGGTGCATTGGTCGTTGTCGGCACGCCGGTTCAGGCGGCCGACATCAAGGTCGACGTCACCGGCTCGAACATCAGGCGGGTCGAAGGTGAGGGTGCGTTGCCGGTGCAGGTGATCACCCGCGACGACATCGAGAAAAGCGGTGCGCAAACCGCGATGGAGTTGATCGACCGACTCAGCGCCACCCAGTCGCTGGGCAATTTCAACAACACGTTGGGCGAGGGCACGACGCTGGCGGGCTTCAACGGCGCGTCGCTGCGCGGCCTAGGCACGCAGCGGACCCTGGTGCTGTTGAACGGCCGGCGAGTCGCCCCCTACGCGCTGTCGAACACCTCGTCGCCGAGCGCGGCGGGTGTCGACATTAACGCCATACCGCTGTCGGCGATCGAGCGCATCGAGGTCCTCAAGGACGGTGCGTCCGCGGTCTACGGCGCGGATGCAGTCGGCGGCGTGATCAACTTCATCCTGCGCAAGGACTATCAGGGCTCGGAAGCGTCCTTCACGTATCTGGACTCGGAGCACGGCGGCGGCGGCACCCGGCGCATGAACGGCACGGTGGGCTTCGGCGATCTCGCAACCAACAAGTTCAACGCGTTCCTGACAGTCGACTACGTGAACCAGCTTAGCTTGCGCGCGTCCGATCGCTACGTTTCGCACACGGCTTATCTGCCGCAGTTTGGGGTGGATCGCACGTCCGGCAACTCGCTCCCGTCCAACATCAGCCAGAGCGCCAATGATTTCGGACCGGGCGGCGGCACGGCGTTCAAGGGCACGCATAACCCGGGGAATCCGGCGTGTCTGCCGCCGTTCTCCTTTCCGACGGTGCCGTCGCCGCTGCAATGCCGGTTCGATTATGCGAGCGTAATCGACACGATCCCGCCGAGCGAGCAGACCAACGTTCTCGGCAAGGTGACGTGGCAGATCACGCCTAATCATCAGGCGTTCTTTGAGGCGTCGTATTTCCACGGTGACTTCACGCAACGCATCTCGCCGACGCCGGTGTCGAGCTCGTTCACGATCAACCCGGTGCTGCTGTTCCCGAGCTCGCCTTTCTACCCGGCGGCGTATGTGACCAGCCTCGGCGGCGCGGCCAATCAGCCCATCCGTCTCGGTTGGCGGGCGCTGGAATTCGGGCCGCGGACCGACGAACTGAAATCCGATACGTGGCGCGCCGTTGCCGGCTTGCAGGGCGTGATCGGCGGCTGGGATTACCAGGCCGCGGTTCGTTACACACAAAACAAGCAGATCGACGCCTATACCGACGGGTACTTGAGCGAAGCGCGGCTGCTGCCGGTCCTGGCGTCGGGCATCATCAACCCATTCGGTTTCAATACGCCGGCGGCGATCGCGGCGGGGAATACCGCCAAGATCTTCGGCGACGCGTCGAGCAACAAGGCGAAGGATTACGGGCTAGACGCGAAGATCTCCAACGAGATCTACCAGATGCCGGCAGGACCGCTGGCGCTGGCTGCGGGCATTGAAGCCCGGCACGAGTACCTGTCGCTGACCAACGCCGACTTCCTGTCGTCGGGTGACATCGTCGGCGGCGCGGGCGCGATCCCGTCGCTGACGAGCTCCAACCGGAACGTCTGGGCGGTGTTCGGCGAGCTGAGCATCCCGATCGTCAAGACGCTGGAAGGCAACGTCCAGGTTCGCTTCGACCACTACAGCGACTTCGGCAGCACGACCAATCCGAAGTTCGCGATGCGTTGGCAGCCGACGAGCAACCTCCTGGTGCGCGGTTCGTATGGCAAGGGCTTTCGGGCGCCAGCGCTGGCCGATATCTCTCAGCCGAACTTCCGGACGAATACCAACAACAGCTTCTCCGACCCGATCCGCTGCCCGGTGACGGCATCGGGTAACGACTGCGACCTGCAGTTCAATTCGCAGCGTGGCGGCAACCCGAGCCTGAAACCGGAGCGGTCGGATCAGTACAACGCCGGCGTGGTGTGGGACGTGACTTCGCAACTGTCGGTCGGCGCGGACTTCTTCAACGTCAAGATCAACGACGTGATTACGATCCTGGCCGCGGACACGATCTTCGCCAACTTCGCCGCGTACGCGCCGAACTTCGTCGTGCGCAATCCGCCGGATTTGAGTTTCCCCAATCTGCCGGGCGAAATCGCATTCGTGAAGGAGCCGACGTTCAACCTCGGCAAGCAGGAGGTAACCGGCGTCGACGTCGACTTCAAGTACCGCATGCCGACGGCCTGGGGCAAGTTCACCGCCGGGTTGAACGGCACGTACCTGATCCACTACAAGCAGTCGGATCCAATCACCGGCGACATGGTCGAGTTCATCGGCACCGCTGGCGCCCCGCAAGGCGCGATCACACGCTGGAAGCACTATGCGAGCGTCGATTGGGAGTACGGTCCTTGGGCCGCCACGGTCTCGCAGACCTTCCAGAACGGCTACGCTGAAGTCGTTGGCACAGGTCCGCGCCGCGTCAGTGCGTACGAAATCTATGACCTGCAGGCCCGCTACAACGGGATCAAGAACGTGAAGCTCACCGCCGGGATCCGCAACATCTTCGACCGTGCGCCGCCGCAGTCGGCCGGTGTGGGCACGTTCCAAGAAGGTTACGACGCCTCGTACGGCGATCCGCGCGGCCGGATGTTCTTCGGAACGCTCAATATCGCTTTCAAATAAGCGCTGCCGCACTGCAACACACAAACGGGGGGCCTGCGGGTTCCCCGTTTTTTCGCCGCGTCCTCCGCATCGAGGCCAACCGTCGCGCCCATCGCCCGCGAACGCTCGAAACAAGACCGCCCATGCCGGGGTCTCCGACCCAAAAACCGGATGGACTATTTCACGGTTTTGTGTAAAATCTTGCGACTTTCCGACGAAAGCTTGGCCTCGCCCCGCGGCGGGGCCAATGCGTTTTGGCGTGTCCGTCGAAGGGCCCGCGCCGCAGCATCGTGCGTGGCTACCCCGAGAACGGCCCGTCGAAGCCCGTCGGTACCTGCCAGTTGCATCCGGGGATCCGGACCTTTGCCCGACGGCCTCCACGGCTGCCGGCGGGCCGTCCCCGCTTGCCGCTTGCAACGTCCGAACTTGCCGGTCCGAGTCCCGAGACTGACCCACCATTTGCCTGGAGACAACATGTCGAAGATGCCCCGTTTGGCCGCAATGGCCACGGTCCTGATCATTGCCGTGGCCGCGTCGATCATCCCGCAATCGGCCCAGGCGCAGACGCCGGCGCAACCGCCGGCGGCGAGCGCCCCCATGGCGCCTGAGCCTGCGGCGG
>JAAFGU010000003.1 GCA_010365205.1 Aromatoleum sp.
CCCCGCCGGTCAACCGACGGATCACCTTGGGATCGAGTTCGGCCGAACGACCTTGCGGAATGGCGATCGGGGTGATCGCGGCCACCATTCCCCGATGTGTCGCGGGGTACGGTCCGAGTACGGACCCGATGGGGAAGCCGGTCAATAGGATGTCCTGGCCCTCCTTGACCGCGTCGGAATCGCCGATCCGCAGCGCCGGCAACGCCGGCCCGCCGATCCGGAGCAAGGCAAGGTCCGCCCCGGGATCGATCGCAAGCTGTTTGGCCTCTTTGAACTGCGCCTGCACGCCGACGGCAGGCGCGGGGATGAGGATTCCCAGCACCTCGCGCCGCGCGGCATCCACCGAGGCTGGCAAGACATGCGCATTAGTGACGACAATCGTTCCGTCATCGACCGCGAATCCCGTTCCCCTGAACTCGAATGGCGGGCTTCGCGTGCGCTCAAACGTCCCGACGGCCACGACCGCGCCCTTGACGCGCTCAATCGTCGCGAACGTGGTTTGCGCCTGCGCGGCGTCCGCGAGCAGCGTCGCGAACAGGCACGCGAAGCTCACGCTGCTCCGACGAACGACGGCCGCGAAATTCGGATGCATCGATGCCGCCTTTTCTATGACGGTCCTGCGTCCGAACGCGTCAGGAACGGAGAGGGCTCGACGATCCTGGCGTCGTAGGGATGCATTTCGCTCCGAAACAGGCGCATCACCCGGCGCACGTAGTCGCGCGTTTCCGGGTACGGCGGGATACCGCGATATTTGTCCACGGCCGCTTCGCCGGCATTGTACGCCGCCGCCGCAAGCTGAACCTGGCCGCGATAATACGCCAGCAGCCAACGCAGGTAGGCGAGGCCGCCCCGGACATTGTCGGTGACGTCGTGCCGGTCCCTGACGCTGAAGCGGGCCGCGGTCTGGGGAACGAGCTGCATCAACCCTCGCGCGTCCTTTTCGGATCGCGCCGCCGGATCGAAGTTCGATTCGACGGCGATGACGGCCAGCGCCAATCGCGGATTCACCGAATAGGCGGGCGCGAGCCTGTCCACGACGTCGGCGATCCGTCTTTTCCATGGCGGCAGCGCCGCGAAGGGATCAGGGTCGGGCTCGGGAGTTTCGACGAGTACAGGTGCGGGGGCAACGTCGGGTGCAGCCGGCGGAGGTTCACGCGGCCGCATGCAATCAGGCAGGCTCGAGTGGTCGCCGCTGACGAACGCGAGTGCGTTGCGCGCGTGGGCGTGCCCGGCCGCCGCCGCCCGCGCGAATAGCGATGCCGCGATGGCGTCGTCACGCGCGACACCGCGGCCGTTCGCGTACATCCAGCCGAGACTGAACTGCGCCTCGGGGTTGCCGTCGCGTGCGGCCTCGCAGTACAGCGCCGCTGCCTTGAGCGGGTCCTTGCGGACGCCCTCGCCATGCTCGTAGGCCAGCCCCAGCGCGACAAGGATCGCCGGCGCAGTTTCCGGCGTCACGGCGCCGACATCCTGCTCGGCATTCGACCCCACCGCCGCGACGGCCATCGTCGCCGCCACCCCGCATGCAGCGACATGGCGGAAAAGGCGGTCGTACCGCCTACTACGCCGCGCCACGGACATCGCTGATCACCCGTGCTCCGACAATCGACGCCGCGCTCGATCGCGCCTCGTACCAGGGCAGCGCTTCGCGCAGGCCCGAGCGAACATCGTACGTCGGCTCGTACCCGAGCAGCCGCCGCGCCTTCGAAATATCGGCCTGCGAATGGCGGACGTCGCCGGGACGGAAATCCTCGTGCTGCGGCGGCGGCACGCGCAGTCCGGGGTGCCGCTCCTGGACGAGGTCGCGCAATGCCCCGGCGAGATCGTTGAGCGACGTCCGGCCGCCGACTGCGACGTTGTACACCTGGCCCACCGCATCCGGCCGCGTCGCCAGCGCCGCGAGCAGGTTGGCCTGGACGACATTGTCGACGTGGCAGAAGTCGCGTGTCGTCTCACCGTCGCCGTGAATGACGATCGGCGCGCCTTCGAGCATCGTATCGACCCAGCGCGGTATCACGGCGGCGTAGGCGCCCTCCGGATCCTGCCGCGCGCCGAACACGTTGAAGTAGCGCAGCCCGATCGTGGCCATGCCGTAGCAGCGCGTGAAGACGTCGGCATAGAGCTCGTCGACGAGCTTGGTGACGGCGTACGGAGAAAGAGGATGCCCGATGCTGTCCTCCACCTTCGGGAGCCCCGGATGATCGCCGTAGGTCGAGCTCGAGGCCGCGTAGACGAAACGCGAGACGCCCGCATCGCGCGCGGCGACCAGCATGTTGAGGAAGCCCGTCGCGTTGGCGGCGTGCGTGATCAGCGGATCGGCGATCGAGCGCGGAACCGACCCGAGCGCGGCCTCGTGCAGCACGAGATCGACGCCGTCGCAGGCCCGGCGGCACGCGGCAAGATCGACGATATTGGCCTCGAGGAAAGTATGCCGCCGCGACGCGCCAGCCCCGACCGCCGCATTTACTTCATCGAGGTTGCGCCGATGGCCGGTGGCGAAACTGTCGAGGCTGACGACGTACTGCCCCAACCGGAGCAGCGTTTCGAGCAGGTGCGAGCCGATGAAGCCGGCGCTGCCCGTCACCAGCCAGCGGCGCGGGCGATCGCGCAACTCGTCGCAGACGGCAACGAATGCGGCGGAGTCCTTCGTCATATCGATCATCACAACCTCCATACGACGAGGCCACGCTGCCGCAACGCGTCGGCATCCGCCTGGCATTTCACATCGACGTAGACGCCGCTTGCCGCGAGCTTGTCGACGAAATCATCGATCGGGCGCGCCGTGTACTCGCGATGGGCAACCGCGGCGACGATCGCATCCGCGCGGGGAAGATCTGCCCACTCAATCAGCGGGACGCCGTATTCGCGCAATGCATCAGCCGCGTCCGCGACCGGGTCGTGGACATGCACGGTGACACCGAACGACTCCAGTTCGCGCACCACGTCGATGACGCGCGAGTTGCGCAGATCCGGACAGTTCTCCTTGAACGTGAGTCCGAGGACGTTTACGTGCGAACCCTTGACGTGGAATCCGGCCTGGATGAGCTGCTTGACCGTTTGCTCGGCGATGTACTTGCCCATGCCGTCGTTGATTCGTCGTCCCGCCAGGATGACCTGCGGGTGGTACCCCAGCATGTCCGCTTTGTGGGTCAGATAGTACGGATCGACGCCGATGCAATGCCCGCCTACGAGGCCCGGGCGGAACGGCAGAAAATTCCACTTCGTCCCGGCGGCTTCGAGCACCTCGAGGGTATCGATCCCGATCTTGTGGAAGATCAGGGAGAGCTCGTTCATCAGCGCGATGTTGAGGTCACGTTGCGTGTTCTCGATCACCTTGGCCGCCTCGGCCACCTTGATGCTGCTCGCCCGATGCACGCCCGCCGCGATGATTGCCCCATACACGGCGGCGACGCGTTCGAGCGTCGCCGGCGAGTCGCCGGCGACGACCTTGGTGATGCGGGTCAGCGAATGCTCCCGATCGCCGGGATTGATGCGCTCGGGCGAATAGCCGACGAAAAAGTCGCGCTGCCACTTCATCCCCGAGTGCTTCTCGATCACCGGAATGCAGATCTCCTCGGTCGCGCCCGGATACACCGTCGATTCGTAGACGACGGTTGCGCCACGCTTCAGGTTGCGGCCGACCGCCTCGCTGGCACGCAGCAGTGGCCCGAAGTCCGGCTGGTGCGCCTCGTCGACCGGCGTCGGCACCGCCACGACGATGAAGTCAGCGTCTCGCAGCGCCGAGGGGTCGGTGGTGAAAGCGAGCTTCGTTGCCGCCTCGAGTTCCTCCGTCGTCACCTCGCCCGTCGGGTCGACGAAGCGGCGATAGGCCTCGACTTTCGCCGCGGAAAGATCGAAGCCCAGCGTTGGGAAGTGCTTCCCGAACTCGACGGCGAGTGGAAGTCCGACGTAACCAAGGCCTACAACGGCGACAGTGGTCGTGTGGGTCATGATTCGAAGCCGCGCCCGCGGGGCGCATCGTTATGAGACGTGGAAATACCGGCCATGCGGTAACCGTCGATCGACCGGGGATTCAAGGTGACTTCAGCAACTTTTCCGCCTCGGCGCGCGCCGGCGCCGGCGCTTCTGTCTTGAGAAGTGCCTCGAGTTCCTGCATGCCGGCAGCCTTGTCGCCCGACTTGATCAGCGCCTTCGCCAGGTGGAGCCGGATGTCCGCATCGGCCGGCGCCAGGTTCGCCGCATTGCGAAGCAGCTCGAGCCCGCGGACCGCGTCCCCTCGCTGGACGAGCAGCCAGCCATAGGTATCCGCCGTTGCGGCGGAATTCGGGGCCAGGCCGTAGGCCCGCTCCGCGTAAGGGATCGCTTTCGCGTCGCCGAGTTCGCCGAGCGCCCATGCGAGATTGTTGAGAAGCACCACGTTGTCGGGCTCGATCTCGACCGCCGGACGCAGATACGCGACTGCAGCGCGAATGTCCTTCTGCGCGATCGCCTGCTGGCCCAGGTAGGCGCGCACCGTCACGTCGGACGGGTGATCCTTGAGCCACTTCTGCGCCATCGCCGCGGCCTCTTCGCGCTTCCCCGCCGACGCGAGTGCGGAATGAAACCGGATTGCCACGAAAGCGACCGGCGAACGCGTGTACGCGGCGCGATAAGCCGCCACCGTTTCCGTCCACTTCGACTGCCGCGCCGCGATCTCGCCCTCGAGGCCGAATCCGACGGCACGGTCGGCACGCTCCTTCTGCAGGCGACGCGCGTCGGCAATGCCAGCGTCGATTCGGTCCGCCTGGGCGTAAACATTGGCCAACGCCACCCATACGCCGGGGTTGTCGGGCTGTAGGTTCAGCGCGCTGCGCAGCGACGCGATCGCGCCGTCGTAGTCCTTGCCACGGGCCTGGATGTCCGCCAACCGCATCAGCGGCGCCGGGTTCTCCGGCTGCAGCGAGATGGCGCGCCGCAGCGTGTCGACCGCCTGAATCGACTCCCCGGCCGCCTGCTGAGTGGCGGCCACCGCTTCGAGAACCTGCGGATTGTCTGGGAGCGCCGCCTGCGCCGCCTGCGCGGCGGCGAGCGCCGCCTTCCAGTCCTTGAGTTGTCCGTTGTAGCTGATCAACGTCAAGCGGGCGCGCACCGACGTCGGGTTGGCAGCGATGGCCCGATCGATCGCCGCCTTGATTTCGGTCGGCGGCGCCTTTTGCAGCGCCAGCAGCTCGGCCAGCGCGAGCAGCGCCGCCTCGTTCTTCGGATCCTTGGCCAGGATCTGCTCGTAGCGCTTGCGGGCGCCGTCGATGTTGCGTTCGACGATGTCCAGCCGCGCCAGGTTGAAGGCGGCGTTGACGTAATCACTATCGAGCGCGAGCGCCTTTTCGAAGCTAGCGCGCGCGTTCTTGAAGTCGCGCTTGGCGAGGTAAACGACACCCTTGACGTTGTGGCTCACCGGGCTCTTGGGCTGCTTGGTCTCGAGCGCCACCGCAGCTGCCAACGCCTTGTCGTATTCGTGCCGGCGCAGATGCGCACTGATGAGCGCGAGGTCGGGCTCCCGGCTCGACTGATTGGCTTCGGCCAGTCCTTCGAGGTCCTTGAAGGCTGTCCCGGAGTCTCCGGTCGAAAGGCGCACCTGCGCCAGCCGCACGCGGCTGGCCACATTGCCTTTGTCCAGTGCGTTGGCGCGCTCGTAGAAATCGGCCGATTTCGCCGGATTGTTGAGGCCGAGATAGACCTCCGCCGCGGTACGCAGCAAGTTGGGATCGTCGGGCGACCGCCGAAGCGCGGGCTCGAGCGTCTCCAGCGCCTGCGCCGCCCGGCCGCGGCGCAGGTAGGTTTCGGCGAGGATGCGCCGGGCGCCATCGTCGTCGGGCACCTTCGCAACCACGCTGCGCAGGGACTCCTCCGCCGTCGCGTAGGAGCCGCGCTGGAAATCGATGACGCCGGAGAGGTACTGGGCCGGGAGAAAGTCGGGCGCCAGCTGCTGCGCCCGTTGAATCGCGTCCCTCGCCGCCGCGACGTTGCCGCGCGCGAACGCGACCAGCGCATCGGAGTACAGCGTCCGCGGATCATTCGGCGCGACTTTCTTGAGTTCGTCCAGATGGACCCCTGCCCGGTCGAGCTTTCCGGCTCGCGAGAGATTCGACACAAGCGTGTAGCGCACGGCCAGCGCATCCGGCTTGATCTCGACGGCACGCTCGAGCGTGGCGATCGCCTCGTCGCGCCCGCCCTGACTGCGCTCGATGTCAGCCTTGAGCATCAGGGCGTCGATGTCCTTGGGATCCTTGGCGAGGGTGTCCGCGACGAGCTTCTTGGCCCCCGTCGGATCGCCTTCGATCATCGCGAGGCGTGCCCCTGCGACACGGGCATGGCCGTTGTCCGGCTGCGCCACCAGCGCACCCTCGATCGCGGCGCGCGCTTCCTTGCGTTGCCCGAGGGCGAGATGCGCGAGGCCGACCACGGTGCCGACTTCGGCACGCGCGATGGCACCGCCGAGGGTGCGATTCGCGACGTCGCCGATGAGCTTCTTGTTCTCGCCTTGCCGCAGCAGCGACCAGGCGAGCACCGGATAGACTTCATCCGCCGGGTATTTGAGCTCGAGCGCCTTGCGCGCTTCGGTCTCTGCGGCAACGGGATCGCCGCCGTCCAGCAGGGCCCTCGCGAGGAGAAAGCGGGCGTCGGGGTTGTTCGGCGCCTGGGCGAGCGCGTTCTTGAGCTCGATGATCGCGGCCTTGTAGTCGGCTTTCGTAAGATATGACTGCGCCGACGCGATGAACGACGCGGGATCCGAGCGGTTGCACCCCGAGATCGCAGCGATGAGGACCAAGGCGGCAATACCGCCGGACAGCTGTCGAATGTTCATTGTCCTGACTCTGCGTTGAGTAGCGTTGGTGGTTCGATGTCGGGTCACAACTACTTGAGGCCGAATCGATGCATCAGATCGTACAGGGTCGGCCGGCTGACGCCGAGCAGATCGGCCGCCTTGCTGAGGTTGCCATTGACCCGCCCGAGCACGCGGAGGACGGCGCTCCTCTCGGCATCGTCGCGTACCTGCCGCAGATTCAGCGCGGAGGGCTCCGGATCGCCGGGTGCGATGCCGATGTCGGCGGCGTTGATCGACGAACTCTCCGCCATGATGACGGCGCGTTTGATCACGTTCTCGAGCTCGCGGATATTTCCCGGCCATTGATGCGCCTCGATCGCGGCGATCGCGTCCGGAAGCAGCGTCATCGCGCCGCGGCGCTGCTCGGCGGCGAACCTGCGCGCGAAACCGTGAGCGAGGAGCGCGGCATCGCCTTTGCGGGCTCGGAGCGGCGGAACCTCCACGACGATCTCGGCCAGCCGGTAGTAGAGATCCTCACGGAATTTTCCGGAAACGATCTGATCCTTCAGGCTCTGGTGCGTCGCGCAGACGATGCGCACGTCGACCGGTATCTCCTGTCGCCCGCCGACCCGTTCGATCACGCGCTCCTGCAGGAACCGCAGCAGTTTCGACTGCAGCGACACCGGCAGGTCACCGATCTCGTCCAGAAAGAGCGTCCCGCCGTGCGCGGTCTCGATCTTGCCGATCGTCTGCTTGGCTGCGCCCGTGTACGCGCCTTTTTCATACCCGAAGAGCTCGCTTTCGAGGAGCGTCTCCGGAATCGCGGCGCAGTTGATCGCCACGAACCTGCGTCCCTGGCGCGGCGAGAGGTCGTGCAGCGCGCGCGCAAAAAGCTCCTTGCCCGTGCCGGAGTCACCCAGGATCAGCACGGTCGCCGATGTCGGAGCGACCTTCTCGATCGTGCGGCAGATCCGCTGCATCTCCGGGTCGCGTGTGATGATCCCCGACATCGCCGGCGCCTGTTGAGCGGACTGCAGGCGCCGGTTCTCCTCCTGCAGCTCATGCACGCGGAATGCGCGGTCAATGGTCCAGGTGAGAATCTCCGGCTCGAACGGCTTGGTGCAGAAATCGTGGGCGCCGAGCCCGATGGCCTTGAGCGCATTGGCAGGATCGTTCTGCCCCGTGAGCACGATCACCTTGGTGTCCGGCGCGAGGGCATGAATTTCGTCGAGCAGCCGCAGGCCTTCGGTGGGATCATCCGGATGCGGGGGCAAGCCGAGATCCATCGTGACGACAGCTGGCTCATGGCGCCTCAGTTGCACGATTGCAGACTCGCGGTCCGCGGCGACCACGGTTTCGTATTTGTCGAATGCCCAGCGCATCTGTTTCTGCAGCGCCGGGTCGTCTTCGACGATCAGCAAGGGCCGGCGCGTCTCGTTTGTCATGCCGGTATCTTCGGTTCCGCGGTCGGGGCCGCCGCGACGTCCGCGGAAGGCAACAGGACGCGAACGCGGGTTCCCGCGCCCGGGGCGCTGTCGACCAGCATCTGACCGCCGAGCGTCGCCACGTATTGCGCGCTCTCGTAGACACCGATACCCATTCCGGAGGCCTTGCTTGTCTCGAACGGCTTGAACAGCCGATCGCGGACGAATTCGGAGGTCATGCCGACGCCCGTATCCGCGACTTCCAGAACAACGAAACGGCCGTCGCGGCCGAGGCGGACCGTAACACCGCCTTTCTCGGTCGTCGCGTCGAGGGCATTCTGAATCAGGTGGCCAATCACGTGATCGAGGCGGTCCTGATGTCCGATCGTGGCCAACTCGGGCGTCAACTGCAGTTCGATCGGACCGCGGTGACCCGGCTTGGCCGCGCAGACCCTGCGCACGATGGCGTCGAGATCCGTCGGCTGAGGCTTCTCGACCGGGGCCGCGCCGGTGCGCAATTGCAGCATCAAGTGGTTCATCCGTTCCAGCACATGCTCGACGGTCGCCAGCATATCGCGCTGGAATTCCGGGTTGTCGCGGTGCCGTTCGGCATTCTTCAGCATTAAGGAAAGTTGTGCCACCAGATTCTTCAAATCATGGACGACGAACGCCGACATTCGGTTGAAGGCGTCGAACTTGCGCGCCTCGAGCAGAGCTTCGGTTGCCCTGATCTGGCCGAGGAAGCTCGCCGCCTGCCGGCTTGCGGTCTTCAGGAGGTCGAGTACTTCCCAGTTGACATCGACGGCAGCCCGGGGCGAAGCCAGCACGACGAAGCCCGCAAGTTCGGGGCCCGACATCAGCGGCACGATGAGCCATGCCGCGGGCACCGACGAAATCCATTCTGGCGGCACAAGCTCCGCATACTGTTCGCGGTCGGTCGCGTACTGGGCCAAGTCGATCACCCAGCCGGTCCGCTCCATGAAGCGCGCGAGGCAACCGTGCGCCGGTTCCACCGCATCGATCGCTGGCATGTTCCAGCGCGATACCGGCAGGAATTGTTCGTTCTCCTGCTTGAGCCAAAGTACGCCCCCGGGGCTTTCCACCAGATCGGCCAGCGCCTTGACGGTCCGCTCCTGCACATTCGCTTCCGAGCTTTCGGCGGACAGCGTGCGCGTGAAGCGAAGCCACTCCTCGCGATAGTCGTAACGGTACGAGAAGAAATGCTTGCTGACGAATACCCGCAGCTTCGACCGGAAGCTGCCCGACGAGGCGATGAACACGAAGATCAGAAACGCGGCGAATGAGAGTTCGATCTGTATCGCCCTCCCCCATTCGCCGCCAAAGTAGCGAACAAAGTAGCCCGCCGCGGCAATCGCGAGCAGGAACACTCCCGATACCAGGACGGCGGTCGACTGAAAAACGGCGCCGCGCGAGACATGCATCTCGATCGTCCAACCGGTGTTCCGTGCCGTGGCGATTGCGATGAACGGAATGGTGAGCGTGTGCGCAATCGCGCGCGCCGCCCAGATATCGAAGTCAAGCGCGCCGAAGAGCATGGCGTCCGCATAGAAGAACAGGTCGAACGCGAAGAGTCCCCCGAGTCCGATCACCAGCGGCTTGATCGCCCACTGCGCCTGCGAGTGCACCCGCCGAATCAATTGCTCGACGAGAACAAGTCCCAACAGAGCGAGGCCGAGGCGGGCGCCGAACGTCGTGGATGGGTTCTGTCCGTCGACTCTCGGCCCGAAGGGCTGACTCTCCACCAGTAACACGCTTGCCGCGAGTCCGGTAACGATCAATCCCACGGCGACCAGTGACAGTGCTTTCCCCGATGCAGCGCCGCCGCCGCCGCTGCCGGCGCCTTTCAACAAGCTGCCGAGGAAGGCGAACCACAGGGCGTAGCGAAGCGCGTCGAAAGCAACCGACGCGAGCCAACTGGCGGCGCCGGGGTGGTAGACCACCACAAATCCGCAGGCAGCCCATGCCGCCGTCGCGAGCACCGCAGCGAGCAGGAGCAACGCCCGAAGGCTCGACCGCCAACCCAGAGCCAACCGGATTGCGAACGCAATAAACCCGACTGCGGCGAGGCCGTAGCTCCAGAGTGCAGCGTTGCCGAGCGCGCTATCGGTCACGAATTCAAGTCACTTTGTCGGAAGACGATGGGCCCACCGAAGACGCGGGAACGGCCCGGGAACCAACGGCACGCAACCCACGCGAATCTGGCAGCCGGCCCGTACGCCAATCGCGGTGGAGCTACGGTGCCGCGGACCGGCTACAAAACCGCGGCACGACGCGCTCACGGAAGCTAGTGCGCCCCCTCCCCGAGGAGGACGACACGCACGGTCTCGAGCAAGATCAGAAGGTCGAGGAATAGCGTGTGGTTCTTGACGTAATAAAGGTCGTATTCGAGCTTCTTTGCGGCCTGCTCGATCGTCGCCCCGTAAGAGTAGCGCACTTGCGCCCACCCGGTAATGCCCGGCTTGACGCTGTGCCGGACGGCATAGAACGGAATCTGCGCGCCCAGCATGGCGACGAAGGCCGGCCGCTCTGGCCGCGGTCCGACGAAGCTCATCTCGCCCTTCAGGACGTTGATCAGCTGCGGCAACTCGTCGATATGGCTGCGCCGCAGGAAACGTCCGAGGCCGGTGACTCGCGGATCGTCGGGGCTCGCCCAGCAGGCCTTCCCGTCCCGCTCGGCGTCCTTCCGCATGCTTCGGAATTTGAGGATCGTGAATGTCTTTCCGCCACGGCCGACGCGTTCCTGCGAATAGACGATTGGTGCGCCACCTTGGACGGCAATCAGCAACGCGGTGATCGCCATCACCGGCAGCATCAGGGCAAGAAGCAGGATCGAGACAGCCAGATCGAAGGTGCGTTTCACCAAGCCGCGAAACCAGCTCTGCCGGAAGCCATTCCCGTAGATGAGCCAGCTCGCCTTGAGGGTGTCAATCGGAATCTGGCCATGCACACGCTCGAAGAACCGGGCCAGGTCGGTCACTTGAACGCCGTTGAGGCGGCATTCCAGGAGGGAGCGCAGCGGCAGCACGCCGCCCCTTTGTTGGCGCACCGCGACGATGATCTCGTTCACGCCCAGGTTCTTGACCGTTTCTTCCAGCGATTTGCCCCCGGCGACGCAATCGTGCGGTGAGACAGCCATTTCCTGGACTTTCTCCAGCGGGTAGAAACCGACAAGCTGCATCCCGGGCGCGTTGGCCAGGGTCAGCGAAGCCTCGACATGCTTCGCCTCGGGCCCTGTTCCCAACACCAGCATTCGGTGCGGCAGCAGTGTACGGATGAGAGGCGATACCACGACGTGACGAACCACGATCAAGCCGCCGAACGCAAGGATGACGGCGGCGCCGAGCGTATGCTGAAACGTCTCCCCTCCGGGCAATACCTCCGAGATCAAGTACGCGACCGGCGCACCGATCAGCAGAGCGAGGAACAACCGGCTGACGTAAATCCCGAAAGAGAGCTTGTGGTCGCGTCGATACAGTCCTAATGCCGCATTCAGGGACACCATGACAACGGCGAACACAACTGCCGGGAGGATCGTGTCGATCCCCGCGCCGCCAGCCTCGCCCAGCAGCCGGATCGCCAATACGACGGCAGCTACCAGCCACGAAAGTTCGGCGCCGAGTTGAACCAGCGTGGCGCCCGCGACCGGCCAAGTGAAACGGCTAACCATGCGCACTCCCGCGGCGGTTGAGGGCCCACCGGGGGGCGCCGACGCACCCGATCCGTCGTCGCAGATTTTGCTTCTCGTCCGCAGCGCTCACTTGTTCTCCTTGTTATCGTGCTTCCAGGGCGTACCACGTCTGCGACCTACGCCGGCAACCTCGACCGCGGGCCGGTCCCAGACGCGCGGCGCAACCCCCATCGCCGCGGCCAGTGAGTGCTGCAATTACTGTGCCGGCGCGCTCACCCAGCGTTTCGCATCTGCTAGGCTCGTCATCCATCGCCCCCGTCCGCCGGCACCCTCGATCCCAGTCCGCAAGCGTACATCTGCTTAAAGAACGATCGACTTTGCTACCAAACGACAAGTATGGTTGAAATCTCGCAGCCAGTCGGTGACCGTCACCCTGTTTTATCTCTGACCGGATGTGCGGGATCTGCGCTTGTACACTACGTTTTGGACCCGACATCGAAACGTGCGGCGGCCTGAATGCGCGCGATTAACTGCTCTAGTAGGCTGTTGATCGGTCAAATTCAGAGGGATCGCAATCCTATGACAATGTATTCATCTCGCGCAATGGGTTTTCTGGTGGCCGCCCGATCAATATGGCAGATCTTGATGACCGGACTGCGGCACGACCTGCCGAACGTTCGGTGCGGCGCGACGAGAGGTCGGTCGGCGGCAGTTGCGCGCGGTGGGATTTCGACGCCACCGCACCTGACAGACGAGCACTCTCGCGGCCCGATAGCCGATATCAGGGGCCGTTCCGCCGCTGGCGATCTCCCCGGCAAGAAGCCCAACGGAGATCGATCGCGCCCGCAGTCCGTTGTGAGTCGCTGGGCATCGAAGCTTCTTGCGACGCTGATCCTCGCGACTTATCCGGCGCTGGGTTCCGACGGGGCCGATCCTTGGCTGGCGCTCTACGATGGCCCGGACGGCGCGACCTGCGAGTTCTTCAACGCGGGCGCCCGAATCAAATGGCGAAACCGTCAAGGGGATTGGATCGACGCGGCCGGGACAGCGCAGGGGAACGTTCCATTCGCCGACGCGTTCGTCGACAATATCGAGCGACCGCAGACCGTCCAGTGGAATGTCACGCCGTTGCTCGAGGGCTGGATGCACGGCGCATACCCGAACGCCGGACTCGTGCTCTCTCCCGTCAGAGGCAAGCCCAACACCGACACCGCGGCGTTCGTGAGCCGCGAAGCGAGTTCCCCGGAAACTCAACCGCAGCTGCTGGTGACATTGGCCGACGGGGGGCAGGTCCGGCTAGGGGCCATTGCCGACACGAACCTGGACTGCTCCACCGTGACGAGCCTTGGCCAGAGCCCCGGGCTGCGGGTCGGGGGGTCGAGCCGCGTCGCAGTGCAGTTCGACCTCCGCGCGCTTGACGGAACGCGAGTCGCGCGGGCCATGCTCCAGCTCACGGCGGCGAGCCACCAGTACGGCGGCAATACGATCGGCGTCTTTCGCCTCGACGGGCCCGCGCATAGCGACCGGGGAACGCCCGACTTGGGGTTTGCGGCCGCGTACCCCGGCGACCAGGGGATCGAGAAGAATCCCGCTGTCGTCTTTGCAACCGGCTTCGAGTCGCCGCTCTGGCGCGCCGACTGGAGCTACGTCAGCCGGAGCAGCACCATCGATCGCATCGACCGCGACGACGGACTGCGTTTCGAACCCCTGCGTGGCCACGCGCTTCGGGTGACGATTCCGCGAAAGCATAATCAGGGCGTCGACATGGGCTTCGACTTCCGCGACAAACTCGGCGCCGAGCCCGAGGAAATCTTCTTCCGCTACTACCTCCGGTTCGCCAACGACTGGGATCCGGGCGAGGATGGCGGCAAGCTACCGGGGCCGGCGGGTACGTACGGCAAGGCTGGCTGGGGCGGGCGCAAGGCGGACCCCGACGAAGGTTGGTCGATGCGCGGCGGATTCCGTCGCGCGTTGACCCCGGCCAATCCGTTCCATGGACGCATCGTGGTCGGGACGTACGCGTACCATGCCGGCGGCACCGATTTCTGGGGTGACTCCTGGGAATGGATGCGCGACGGGCTCGGAATACTAGAACGCAATCGCTGGTACTCCATCGAGCAATACTTTCGCGTCAATACCGTCGGCAAGAGCGACGGCGTCATGCGCGCCTGGATCGATGGCCGTCTCGCGTTCGAGCAGACTGACGTCCGGGTCCGCGACGTCCCGTCGATCAGGATCGAGAAGATCTGGATGAACGTCTATTACGGCGGCACCGCGCCCGCGCCGCGCGACCTGCGATTGTTCATCGACAACGTCGTCATCGCGCGGCGCTACATCGGGCCGATGGGGCCCCGCTAGCCGCGCGGCCCCGCGGAGACCTCATCCGCAGGCCGACAGATGCATTGCCGGTGCCGCGTACCTATTCATTCGTGCGTCCAGCGTGCAGCCGGTCGAACAACAGAGCCAGCTCGGCAGTGAGCGCCTTGCGGTCGAAGCGGCGGAGCAGGGACAGGTCGGCCTTCTCGTCGCGCAAGGTTCCGGCACGCCACCGCGCGAATACCTCGGCCATGACCGCATGCAGTGCGTTCGCATCGTCCGGGTCCGCCGTCCACCCTCCTCTGACCATACCGAGTATTTCACCGGTGGCCCCTGACTGTACCAGCGCGACGACCGGCTTCTGTGCACGAAGGTACTCGTAGAGTTTGGCCGGGACGAGACCCGTCGTATCCGGAGACGATTGCAGCAGCAGCAGCACATCCGCGCCGGCCAGCTCCCGCAGCGACTCCGCGTACGGCACCCGCGGGAGGAACTCGACGATTCGATCGAGACCCAGCTGGCGAACGGCGGCCGTCACTTCGGTCGACTCGCCAAAGCTTCCGCCGCCCAGAAACCGGATGCGCAGCCGATCAATCGCGATCAGCCCCTCATCTGCGCAACGGCGCACGGCGACGAACAACGGTCGTGGGTCGCGGAACTCGCCGTTGACGATTCCGGCATGGAGAACGACCAGGTCCGTGTCCGAGCGAGTTTCGACCGGAAGCGACGCGAAATCGGCTTCGTCGTACCCGTTGAAGATGGCGGTGAACTTCTCCGGCGCTTCGCGGCGATAACGCGCCCGCAATGTGTCGCGCAGGCTCGTCGTGCTGGTGACGACCGCCTGACACGACTCGATCACGCGCCGTTCGAGCCAGCGATCGATGCCGCGGAACACGGGTCCGCTCGGTGCGCCCGGTTCCGGATCGTCCTCGAACCATGGGTCGCGAAAATCCGCGACCCATGGCCGGCGCGTACGCTTGGCAATGCGCCAGGCGATCAAATGCGCGGTGGCATGGGGGCTGGTCGAGTACACGAGATCGAAGGGATCCGACGCAAACGTTCGCGCGCCCGCCGCGACTCCCCACGGCAGCCATCCTACCCAGGCGTCGGGAACCGCTAGGAGCGCGGGATAACGCCGGAATAGCGACAGGTGCCGCTTGGTATTGAGAAAGCGCGTGCGCACCACGCGGCAGGAGCGCGGGAACTGGCTTTCAAGGGCGGAGTCGGTGATGGCGTACGCCTCCACGTCCGGGCAAACGACCGTTACCCGCCACCCGAGTTCGTCGAGGTAACGGATGTACTTGAGCGTACGCAGCACGCCGCTGCTGCTCGCCTCGGGCGGTACATGGAAGGCTACAAAAAGTGCATGACGGTGCTTCATCGGGATTGCCGGTCGCGCGTGATTCATCCAAGGTATTGGCTAGCGGAATCGGGAAAAATCACCAAGTGCTGTCCCCGACTAGCATGAACCCGTCCCGACAGGTGGCTCCGCACCACGGTGAAGCGGTATCATCTTGGCCGAACTATACTATTGCGTCGCGACCTGACCCATACAAGATGACACGACTCTCGGCATTGGTACCAATCCTTCTGCTCTGCATCACGTCGGCCGCGCGTGGGCAGCAGCTGAACAACGACTATTTCTTCGACCGGGCGAACCGGGAGCTCTCTCAGCTACTCGGCAACGTCGACAAGTACCACCTTGAGGGATGCAGTCGAGGCACCGTCACGCGCCAGTACGAATCTGCGGTAGGCGACTGCGCCTTCATACTGAGATACTTCCCGAATCACCCAAAGGCGCTGCTCTCGCTTGCCGACAACTGCCTTGCGTGGAAGAATCCAAGGTGCAATCCTGACCCCTTCTTCGAACAGGCCGTGGCCGTGAATCCCAAAGCGGCCGGTACGTACGTCGCCAAGGGCATCTACCTCGAGCGGGCACAGCGCGTCGACGAAGCCGTTGCCAGTCTTGAGCAGGCGATCGTGCTCGACCCAGATTCGATGAATGCACACTACAACCTCGGTCTCGCCTACATGGACGCGAAGAAGTACGAACGGGCCAACGAACACGCCCAGCGCGCATACGCGCTTGGAGCGCCGGTACCGGGATTGCGCGAACGCCTCAAGAAAGTAGGGTACTGGAAGCCCGCCGATTAACGCCATTCAAGTATTGGCGAACAAGCTCGCGCGATTCGGGATCGCGGGCGCCGACCCGTCGGACCGCATCCGAATTCGCCTCGCTTCGATGGGCGTCCGGCCGCTGGACTTGGTCGGCGGAGAATTGTCGCCTCGTCCGGGCGCTGCGTGCGTGCGGGCAGTGGTCCACCTTACGCCGCCTGATTGCGCCATGGATGCCCGGCCGTGCACCTGACGGTCATCACGACGCCCGAGGAGTTCGCAGCGCTCGGACCGTCATGGGGTCGGCTCCAGCAGCGTTGCAGCCGCAACTGCGTGTTTCTCACGCATGAATGGTTCGACGCAGCGTGGCAGTGGCGGCAGCGCGACGCGTGTATGCACATGCTCTGCTGCTGGGAGGATGACGAGCTCGTCGGCGTATTGCCGATGGTTTGCGGAACCGCGCCTCGCGCCGGCCGCGAATGCGCATTCCTCGCCGTCCCGGACACGCAGATCTGCGACCTCATTGCTGCCGACGAACATGTCGACGCCGTAGCCGCAGCGTTTGCGGACGAGCTGTCGCGATGCATTCCCGAGTGGGACGTCCTGCGTCTTCGTTACCTGCCCGCGACATCCACTGCCGCCACCGCGTTTGCGGCCGCGCTTGCCGCCCGTGGTTTCCCGTACCGTGCCAACCAAGCCACCATCAATCCGGTGGTCGCGCTTGACGATTCTTGGGACGCCTACTACGCCACGCGAAGCCGCCGGCTCAAAAAATCGAGCAATCTGATCGCCAATCGCCTCGCCAAGGCTGGCGAGATTGTGATCGAATGGCTCGAGCCCGGCTACGGAACCAATGTCGAGGTCGATCGGGCCATCGACGTCATTACCGGCATTTCCGCCAGCAGCTGGAAGAAGGAAACGGGAAATTCGCTCGAGAATCCAGGACCGCAGGCGTTCATACGTCGACTTTCGCGGCACGCGCGCGAGCGCGGCTGGCTGTCGATCTGGACCCTTCGCGTGGACGGCCGGCCGCTCGCCATGGAGTATCAACTAATTGTCGACGGCAATGTGCACGCTCTGCGCTCCGATTTCAATGCCGTATGCGCCCAGATATCTCCCGGGTCGCATTTGAGCCGGCATCTGCTGCAGCAGCTGTTTGGGCGTGGCCTGAACCGATACTTCATGGGGCCAGGCAATAATGCATACAAGTATCGATGGACAGAGCGTGCCGAGCCGGTCTGGGAAATGTTCGTGTACAGCCGGTCGCTGCGAGGTCGCATGTTGGCGCTCTGGGAACTTACGCTTAGGCCATTCGCCCGTCGCGTTCGCGACCGCGTCCGCCGACTGTGGAGGGTGACGTCCGACCCTGGAGAAACGCGCGCTTTCGAACAGGACGACGAGGGGAGAGCGAGTTGAGCGGGATCTGCGGCTGGTCCGGCAGTGCCGGGGGAGATCCCTCCGCCACCATCGAACGCATGGCGAGCCGGTTCGCCTGGCGCGCACCGCAGAATCGCGTTCGCGTCGCCGGAACGCGTTTCGGTCTCGCCGCCGCAGGGCCAGTGGGCACCTTCGCGATCCACCAGTCAGGGCCGATCCGGCTGGCCGTGCAGGGACATCCCGAGTGGCGTGGCGAGGGCTCAGGCGTCATCGACCTCGATACACTCTGCGGCCGCACCGTTGCAGGCTACCTTGCACGAGGCAATGACGTTCTTGCGTCGATCGGTGGAGATTTCGCGCTCGCGCTGATCGACGAGCGCAGCGGCGACGTGCTGCTGGCGATCGACCGGATCGGCGTGCGCAACGTCATCTACCACGATGCTGGCGAGGCCTTCGTGTTCGGCGCATCCTCCGATGTCATCAACGCGCACTCGCTCGCGCGGCGGACCGTTGCGCCGCAAGCGCTCTACGACTACGTGTACTTTCATATGGTGCCGGGGCCGGAAACCGTGTTCCGGGAGCACACGCGCTTGCTGCCCGGTCATTGCCTCGCCTTCGGGAACGGGCGCGTCGCCACCCTGCCCTATTGGCAAATGCATTTTGCCGAGGACGAATCGCGGAGTCTCTCCGTACTCGCGCCAGCGTTCCGCGACGCGCTGCGTACGGGCGTGGCCGCTTTCGCCGGCGGCGGGCGCTGCGGAACGTTCCTGAGCGGCGGCACCGACAGCTCGACCGTCTCCGGCATGCTCGGGGCCCTCCGCGATGGGCCCGTCGATACCTACTCGATCGGCTTCGAAGCGGCAGGCTACGACGAGATGGAATACGCGCGGATCGCCTCGAAGCACTTCGCAACTCGCCACCACGAATATTACGTCACACCCGATGACGTGGTTCGCGCCATCCCGGTCATCGCCGCTGCGTATGATCAACCCTTCGGCAACGCTTCGGCCATCCCGACCTACTGCTGCGCCAGGTTCGCCCGCGAGGATGGCATCGACCGAATGCTGGGAGGAGACGGCGGCGACGAACTCTTCGGCGGCAACTCGCGCTACGCCAAGCAGTATCAGTTCGCGCTCTACGAACGCATCCCGCGTGCGGTACGCAAGGGCGTGCTCGAGGCGCTGCTCGTCGACGGCCCCGACATCTCGCGCGTCCCGCTATTGCGCAAGGCGCGCAGCTACGTCGAGCAGGCGCGCCTGCCGATGCCGGCGCGCTACGAGACCTACAACCTGCTGGAGCGACTGGGACCAGGCAACGTGTTCGATGCCGGTTTCCTGGCTCAGATCGATCGCAACCGCCCGTTGGCCGAGTTGACTGCCGCGTATCGTTCAGCGCACGCCGAAAGTCTCATCAACCGAATGCTGGCGTTGGACCTGAAGTTCACGCTCGCCGACAACGACCTGCCCAAGGTGACGCGCACCTGCGACATCGCCGGCGTGGACGTCGCCTTTCCCCTGCTCCATCATGGGGTGGTCGACTTCTCGGCGCGGCTCGCGCCGGACCTCAAGCTGCACCGTACGCGTTTGCGCTACTTCTTCAAGAAAGCGCTGCGCGATTTCCTGCCGGCGGAGATTATCGCCAAGGAAAAGCACGGTTTCGGGCTGCCCGCCGGCGTATGGCTGCGGGACTTCGCACCGCTCAACCAGCTCGCCGGAGACTCGCTCGCGAGCCTGCGTCGGCGCAAGATCTTCCGCGGCGACCTCCTCGATGGGCTGACGAGCCGCCATCTCCGCGAGCACCCGGGCTACTACGGCACGCTGACGTGGGTGCTGATGATGCTGGAGCTCTGGTTCCAGCATCACGTTGCCGGCTGATTCACTGTCGAGCAGGCCCAGTCTCGAAAACGCGCAACAGCGCAAATCGCGCAACAGCAATAACGCGCGTCGACTACCGGATTCAGTGCCGCGTGCGACGCCCGAGCGCCGCGATGGTCAGTTGCCCCAGGCCTCGACCTCGGTGATGCGTGAGTAACCGGCCAGCGCCCCCGTCACCACCACCCGGACCCGGTCCGTCGTCACCGGCGTGAACGTGAACTGCCGCCACACCTTGTTGTTCCCCGTTACCGTCCCGCCCGTCACCGGCAGCCACCCGCTCCCCGTCCAGTACTGCACCTGGAAATCGGTGATCCCGTACTGGCCGAACGTCATGCCCAGCGTCGGCGCAATCGGTGCCGTGTAGTTGTCCTGCACCGTGAATACGTCGATCTCGCCGATCGTCTTCTGACCCGAGAACAAGATCTGCAGCCAGTCAGGGTACACGCCCGAGTCGGCGTCGTTCCAGCCGCCCCCGTTCGCCCAGTTCACTCCCTTGCGGTCGCCGTTGTTCGCCGACGCCGCCGCATAGTTCCCGCTCACCGTGTACGTGCTCGACGCCGACGCCACGCCGCCGTTCGCCGCCAGCGCCACGTTGATCGCCGCCGCCGCATTGACGCCCTGCGACAGCGTCGGACTGACCGAGCCGGCGTCGCCGGCGTCGCCGCTGTACGTCGCCACGATGTTGTGATTGCCGACCGTCAGCGCCGCCGTCGGGCACTGCGCCGCGGCGCCGGCCAGCGCCACCGTCGCGCAACCGCCGATCGTCGTCCCGTTGTCGGTGAACCCCATCGTTCCCGTCGGACTGCCCCCCGTCACCGTCGCCGTGAACGTCACGCTCGTCCCCACCGTCGACGGATTCTGCGAACTCCCCAGCACCGTCGACGTCGGCGCCAGCACGCTGACCGATGAAGTGTTGGACCCGGGCAGGCCGAGATTGTCGGTGACGGTCAGCCGCACCGTGTAGCTTCCGATGGCGGCATACCGGTGCGTAGTCGTCACACCCGACGCCGTCGCCCCGTCGCCGAAATTCCACGCGTACGACACAATCGATCCATCCGGGTCACGGCTTGCCGAACCGTCGAACTGAAACGTCGTGGCCGGCGTTCCTGTCCCCGGACTTATGAAGAACGATGCTAAGGGCGCCGTATTGCCGGCGCGCGTCAGCTGCAGGGACCAGACGTCCCACAAAGTCGGGCTCCCGCCGGGAGGAATTCCGCCGTAAACGATATGTTCGCCGGCTCCGGGATCGTAGACCATCGCATGCAGACGGCGCGCCTGTGGTACCGGGCCGGTGATATTGACCTTGGACCACCTATTGGCCGGTACGTCGTAGACCCATACGTCACTCACTTGGGCATAAGTGGGGGGGGGACCCATCCCACCGAACAGCACCACGACCTGGTTCACTGGGTCGTAAGAAAGCGTGTGCTGTTGCAGTGGCGGCGGACTCGATGCAGGGGTCATCTGGGTCCAGACGTTCGTCGACAACCGGTAGACCCAGGTGTCCCCGAGGATTCCGTTGTACGGCACGCTGCCGCAGCCCGCAGCCTCGGCGCACACGCCGCCATACAGCACGAAGAGGTCGTTGGCGCTGTCGTAAACCATCGAATTCGTGATCTGCGACCGCCTTGGCGGCTGGCCCGGCCAGCCGTTGCCCAGCAGCGGGACCCAGGCGCGGGTCTGGGCGTCCAACGCCCACGTATCGTTGTACGTGAGCCCGCCGAACATCAGGATGGCCTCGTCTCGCGTCGAATAGGCCATCGCGGGGCTGAGGCGCGAGATCGGCCTCGGCCCAACGTAGCCCGATGACGGCGCGTCGAAGCTCTTCCATTCGCGCGTGCGTGGGTTGTAGTACCACGTCCCGCCGCCACCCTGCGGACGAAGCGAATAGACCAGTCCGGTCGCATCGCTTGGGAACGGATTCTTCAGCGTCAGCGTCTTCGTCAAAGGATCGTAGGCCGTGACGTAGACGTAAAACGGAGTGACCGTCATAACGGTGACCAGCCAGTCCTTGTAGTAGTCGACGGTCGTCTGCGTCAGCGATGGATCGACGAGCGCATTTCCGCCGGATCCTGCACCCACCGTGCTCGCTCGCGAACTGCACGCGAACCCGCTGCCGCCGAAGCTCCAGTAAAGCGCGTTCAGCGCATCGTATTCGACAGCGTGCTCATCCCGCGGACATGGCGGGCCACTGGGTGTGACGTTGGGTGTGTACGGCTCGATTTCGACCCAACGGTTTCCGGCCAGATCGATCTGGAGAATGTCGTTCATGTAGTTGTCGCCACTGCCGCCGAATAGCACGGGGCGACCAGCGGCCGGATCGTAGATGAGGTCGACCCAGCCGCGCCCGCCCGGACCACCGGCGAGCGTAAACGCCAGTGGCCGCGAGGTCCAAACACCGGTGAAGCTAGGCGTCTGTGCCACACCATCGGTCGCAGCCAGTGGCGCGACAACGAGTACTAGCAGGGACAGCAGGAACGCGATTCGCTTCATGATCTCTCGTGTTGTGTTCACGGGCCGGGCGTGCATCGGTGCAAGGCGGACGGACAAGGTCGTCTCGCTCGTGAACCTCGATCTACGGTGATCGGTGCAGTGCTTACGGAGTTTGCAACAGGTCCCGATGCCGAATTGCACCGACATTCTCATGCCCATGGCATACTATCAAGATTCCATGCAAAAATCGCACCTTGCATGTTGATTTTCCTTCCGCTTCAATGAGCTACAGGTCTGCGATCGACGCGTCTCGCGCCCAGTGTAAACCCGGCCGACAGTCGGGCGGCTCGCAGGTAAGCGTTGTCGTATGGGCTGCTCCCGACCCCAGGGTCTCAATTCGTGACGATGAGAAAGCCGCGTGCAAGCCATTCACGCAGACGGACCGTGTCCGCGCCAATCACGACCTGAGAGGGCGTGGCAAGCATCGATCCTGGCGTCCGCATCGAACCTATTGTCCGGTACCCGTGGTGGATTCGCCGGCATGAACCCCGAGCCATTTGGGGATTGGCGTCCTGAGCAGCGGATGTTCGATCACGCGATAAGTGGCCGAACAGATGATGACCACGAGCACGCCGACGACCGAAATGAGAAGCCAGTACTCGAGCGCACCCATTCCCGCAATCGGAACATATTGATTCAACCACCAAAGGACACCGAAGAGCACTATCGAATGCATCAGGTAGATGCTGTAGCTGATGGTCCCCAGCAAACGCGAAGGTGCTGCGGCCAGAAGTCCCCACAAGTCATTCCCGTTCGCAATGCAAAGGAATATCGGAAACAGCAAGCTGGCCTGCGCCAGCCCGTAGCCCCTATCGAACGCAGCAAAAAACAAAACGAGCGCCACCAGAACGAAGACGCTTGCGATGCGACTTCTCCAAAATCGCCACGCACTCCACCGATATTCTGACGACAGGACGGCAGCCACGGCCCCGAACAGGAAATTCCACTCGACCGGTTTCACGGCGTACGCGGCGTGGATGAAAACCGAAGCAATCAGCACCAATAGAACAAAACCGATACTTCTTGCAAACAGCAACCCGAGGGGAAGGAACAAATAGAACATCCATTCGTAGGCAAGGGTCCAATAGACGCTGTTTAGAACCCAGCTATGCCGCAGTCCATTGAGGTCGTAAGGATTCAGAAAACCGAAGGACACCCATTTCATGCTTTCCCGAAATAAGTCCCGGATCGACTGACTGAATTCGAAGCCGGTCACCCAGTAGGCCACCCCAAAAACACACGCGACACTGAACAAGTACATCGGCACGAGCCGGCATATTCGGGACCAGTAGAACTTCCGAGCCTCGAGCTCAGGTCGCGCCGTGAGGCCCCTGTTCCAGAACAGGAAGGCCGTGATCATGAAGAACAAGGCGACACCAACCTCCGCGGTCAGCGTGTAGAACCGGGACGGCGGGAGCTCCCAGCGTCCAGTTGCATAGTAGAAATAACTGATAACCGCATGGTGAAAGAACACGCCAAGTGCCAAGAAGCCACGAAGTCCGTCGATTGCGTGGAAGCGGTTCGCTCTGTCTTCGACGGCCAGGAGTTCACGATAGAAGCGGGTGCGCCGCGATACAGCCCAGGCGACAACGAGGAGCAATGCGCTGATCGCAAAGTAGGGGTAAATGTTGACTACGGACATGGCGCGCGCCCGTTGTCGTCAGCTCACGCCGCCGAGAGCGCGAGGGGCGCGATCCTGCAACAACAGCGCGTCGAGAAAATACTTGGTCGCCCAGTTCGGATAGCCGCCGCGCATGTACTCGCCGAACAGGGGCAACGATCCGGCTATTCCGCCCTTGATCGCCGGCAACGGCGACTCCAGCGCCTGGAGCGCCTTGAGATAGTTGACCAGCCGGTCGGCCGCAAGGCGATAGTCGCCGATGCCAGTGGTCTCGTTCAGGCGGTAACACACGATCGCGATCTGGGCGGAGCCGGTCAGGCACGACGAAAAGCGGGCCGGCTCCCAGTCCGCGTAGAACAGGCCGGGCAGATAGCCGCGTGACGAGATTCGGGGAATGATCCTGTCGGCACATTTTCGCACGGCCATGACGAAATCGTCGCGCCGCGCGAGCATACCGACCTCGAGCACCCCCTGCAAGGTGTACCCGATCGTATGCGTGAGCGGCGCCTCGGAGCGCGCGAGGCAGTTGTGCGCGAACCAGCCATTCGTCTGCTGCTGCCGCAGGGCGGCCTCGACGCAACGGACGGCGGCCTCGCGATAGCGATCGTCAGCGACGATGTCGCCGTAGCGGTACAGCGCCCACCCGCAAAGACAGGCGTAGGTCTTGACCTCGCCGACGCTGACGAACGCTCCGTTGGTGCGGAAGTACCCGTCGCCATCGAGATCGCCCACGAGCCAATCGGCCGCACGTCGCGCCGCCGCCAGCATCGCAGGGTCCCGAGCAACGGCATAGGCGCTGCACCAGCCGTCGAGGACCATGCCCGTGTTGAACGCGGCCGCCGTCTGCTGCGGCGGCGGACACACGGGACCGCCCTGCACCGCGCCCGAGTTCATCTGGACGCCGATCTCCCAGCGCGCCATGCGCAGCGCGGCCGCGCGCACGGCGTCGTCGCCGAAACGCTCGGCGAAGTGCAGCAGCGACGTGACGATGTAGCCAGTCGTCTCCGGATACGACGGTTTCCACGCCCGCTCGTCGCGGCTGCATGGAAAGTACCCGAGCGAGACGCCGTCATCGGGCGTCGCCTGCTGCGCGCGCAGAATCCAGTCGACCGCGGCGCGCGACCGCTTGGTGATCTCGCCTTCGACGGGGCGCACGGTGCCGAACGCAAACCGCGCGAGGTCACGGACGGCGTGCCGCCGGAAGGTCGCATTGTCGCGCTCGAAGAGGCGTGCAAGCTCGCCGCCCAAGGCGCGCGCGTTCCAGTAAGTCTGGCGCAGACCGCCGCCGAAATAGCTCTCGCGCAGAATCCGAAGGGCGGTATGCGGCGTCACGCGTCGCTTCCGGCTCTCACAGCATGACCTGGCCGCCGGTGACGAAGAGATTGACGCCGGTCAGGAAGCTCGCGTCGCTGCTAGCGAGATACGTCACCGCCTGCGCGATGTCCTGCGGCGTCGCGAGCCGCCGCAGCGGCGTGCGCGCGGCCTCCATCTTGAACACGCGCTCGTGCTGGAACTGGGTCAATTCGGTGCGCGTCAGGCCCGGCGAGATCATGTTGACGCGCACGCCGTCGGGCGCCCATTCGGCGGCCAGCGCCTTGGACAACCCCTCGAGCGCGTGCTTCGCGGTGACGTAGTCCGCCATGTGGCCGGGCGGCGTGCCGGTCGTGACTTGCGACAGCAGATTGACGACTGCGCCGCCGCCGGCCGCCTTCATCAGCGGGTGGACCGCCTGGCAGAGATGAAAAACCGCCTTGACCTGGTAGTCGAGCTGCGCCTGGAAATCCGCCCAGGTGATTTCGCCGAACGGGCGCTGCACCAGCTCGCCGATCGCGGCATTGACGAGGATCGTCGGGCTGCCGAGTTCCGCCGCCACCCGCTGCACCATGGCCTCGACCGACCCCGCGTCGCGGACGTCCGCTTGCACGGACCGCGCAATACCGCCGCCTTGCTCCACCTCCCGCACGACCGCCGCGGCGCGATCGGCGCTCCGCCAGTAGTTGA
>JAAFGU010000214.1 GCA_010365205.1 Aromatoleum sp.
CGCGGGCCACGGCGCGGAGTGCGGCGGCGGGTCCATCGTCGCGCGAGTCTAGCGCGCCTGAAAGAACAAGGCCGCACGGTCCTTGCGGACGGCGCGGCCTTTGCCGCGGACGACGCGTCGCCGATCAGCCGTTGGCGACCGACAGTTCGGTCTTCGGCTTGTCGAAGAATTGTTCGTCTTCGGTCGAGCCCTTGAGCGCCGTTGTCGATGCCTGGCTGCCCTGCACCGTCTGCGTCACCGCGTCGAAGTAGCTGGTGCCGACTTCGCGCTGGTGCTTGATCGCCGTGAAGCCCTTCGGGATCGCCGCGAACTCCGCTTCCTGCAGTTCGACGAACGCCGTCATGTGATTGTGGGCGTAGCCGTGCGCAAGGTTGAACATCGAGTAGTTGAGGCTGTGGAAGCCGGCCAGCGTGATGAACTGGAACTTGTAGCCCATCGCGCCGAGTTCGCGCTGGAACCTCGCGACCGTCGCGTCGTCGAGATTCTTCTTCCAGTTGAACGACGGCGAGCAGTTATAGGCGAGCAACTTGCCGGGGAATTTCGCGTGAATCGCGTCGGCGAACGACTTCGCGAACTCGAGGTCCGGCTTGCCGGTTTCGCACCAGATCATGTCCGCGTACGGCGCGTAGGCCAGACCACGCGAGACTCCCTGCTCCAGCCCGTTCCTCGTCTTGTAGAAGCCCTCGACCGTGCGCTCGCCCGTGCAGAACGGCAGGTCGTTGGGATCGATGTCCGACGTCAGCAGGTCGGCCGCCTCGGCGTCCGTGCGCGCGATGACCAGCGTCGGCACGCCCATGCAGTCGGCGGCGAGCCGCGCCGCGATCAGCTTGTCGACCGCCTCGCGCGTTGGCACGAGCACCTTGCCGCCCATGTGACCGCATTTCTTTACCGATGCGAGTTGGTCCTCGAAGTGGACACCCGCGGCGCCCGCTTCGATCATGCCCTTCATCAGTTCGAATGCGTTCAGCACGCCGCCGAAGCCGGCTTCGGCATCGGCGACGATCGGCGCGAAGTAGTCGGTATCGCCCGTGCCTTCCATGTGCTGGATCTGGTCGGCGCGGGTAAACGTATTGTTGATCCGCCGCACGACGATCGGGACGGAATTGACCGGGTACAGCGACTGGTCGGGATACATCTCGCCCGAGACGTTGGCGTCGGCGGCGACTTGCCAACCGGACAGGTAGATGGCCTTGAGACCCGCCTTCACCTGCTGCATCGCCTGATTGCCGGTCATCGCGCCCAGTGCGTTGACGAACGGTTCCTCGTTGACGAGCTTCCAGAGTTTGTCGGCGCCGCGGCGAGCGAGCGTGTGCTCGATGTGCACGGACCCGCGCAGGCGGATAACGTCCTCTGCCGAATAATCGCGCTGTATGCCTTTCCAACGGGGGTTTCCCGCCCAGTCCTTTTTCAGCCGTGCTGCTTCCAGATCGTAGTTCATTCGCCGCTCCCATCTAGCGTGGTGGCCAATCCTGCGCTCTCGTGGCGAGAGCGCAGGAACCTTGGTCAGCGGTCCCGCGGGCACGATGGCCCGGAGTGGAACCGCAGCGTGAAGCGGCAGGCGAGCCCAGCCGCCTGCGCTTCACTGCACGGACCGGCGAGGGTCGCTCGACCGGTCTGGCGGGCATGGATGGGGTTGGACCCAAGCCCAGATCGCATCCGCCGTCGAGGATTCCCGGCGAACGCTCGTGATGCCATTCACGTTACCAAAGTAAAACGCCGGCTTCAAGCCAATTTTGCGCAATGCACCACATTATTTTCTTCTATAAATCATTAAGTTAAAAAGTATTTCCATCTGACGAAATGATGTGAGCGGCTTTGGTCTGTTTTGCTGCTGCACCGCAGGTTCCTCTTGTACAAGACTGCCCGTTCAGTCCGGAAAACATATTCTAACCTATTGAATATTATAATTTAACAAATCAGAAGGTTCCGCTACAGTACGGGTTCCTCGGTTCCAGCATCCGAAATTCGTTTCCGCAAATGTCGACCGTGGCCGTTGTTCGCACGCCACAGTCGGCACGGGAGCCGCGACGGTCATTCAGCCGATCGAGACGCGAACGCCGCGCGCGGGCAACTCGACCGCCGGCCAAAGGAGGCGCTCGCGGATGACCGCCGCGAACGTCAATGCCGTCTCGCGCTCGCCGTGGACGACATAGGTCCGCGCCGGAGGCCGTGCGAAAGCCGACAGCCAGCCGAGCAGCGCCGCCTGATCGGCATGCGCAGACAGGCCGCCAATCGTGTGCACCGACGCGCGCACGGCGACATCCTCGCGGAAGAGCCGGACGCGCAAAGCGCCATCGACGATTTGTCGGCCGAGGGTAGCGCGCGCCTGGAAGCCGGTGAACACGATCGCGCACTCGGCGCGCGACAGATTGTGCCGGAGGTGGTGGCGGATGCGGCCACCTTCGCACATGCCGCTTGCGGCGATGATCACGGCGCCCCGCGTTACCCGATTGATCGCCATCGATTCCTGCGGCGATTCGGTGAACACGACGCGGACGCGCTCCTTGTGCTGCGACTGCCACTGCGCGAGGTCGCGGCTCTCCCGATCCAGCGTCGCCGCGTATTTGGCGGTGATCTCGCGTCGCGCGCGACGCGAGCGGCGAGTCGACGAAGATCGTGAGGTCCGGCGCACGGTCCTCCCGGACGAGATCGGCGAGCACGTGCAGCACTTCCTGCGTCCGCCCCACGGCGAATGCCGGAATCACGACATTCCCGCGCGGCAACGTCGTCGCCAGCACCTGCGCGAATTCGTCGTACGTCGTCGCCAGCGACTTGTGCAAGCGGTTGCCATACGTCGATTCGACGACGAGGATGTCGGCTTCGGCGATCGGCGCCGGGTCATCCATCACCGGCCGGCCGGGCTGACCCAGATCGCCCGAGAACACCAGCTTGCGCTGGCCGCCCGGCGTGTCGACCCACAGTTCGAGGATCGCAGAGCCGAGAATGTGCCCCGCATTGCGGAACCGGAAACGGACCGACGCCGCCGGCTCGCTGAACGTGTCGTAACTGACCGGCCGCAACTGTCGCAGGCATCGCTCGGCATCGGGCACCGTCTACAGCGGCACGACGGAGCGCACGCCGGAAGCACCGCCGCCACAATGGCGGGAGCGTGCGCTGTCGCGCTGCGCGCGCTCCTGCGCCCACTCGGCGTCGAGTTCCTGGATATGCGCGCTGTCGGGGAACATCACGCCGAGCAGGTCGACGGTCGGCGGAGTCGCGTAGATCGGGCCGCAGAAGCCGCGCGCCGCCAGGCGCGGCAGCAGCCCCGAATGGTCGATATGCGCGTGGGTGACGACGACGAAATCAATCGCGCGCGCGTCGAAGTCGAGCGCGCCGAGGTTCTTGTCGTCGGCGTCGCCGCCGCCCTAAAACAGCCCGCAATCGACCAAGAATCGGGCATGGTCCGTGTCGACGCGAAAGCTGGAGCCGGTGACCTCTTCAGCCGCGCCAAGAAACCTGAGAGAAGGCACCGCCGGCGCGCTCATCACGCGGGCCGCGTCGCGGGCGCTGCCCGCACTGCGGGAGCGTCGTCGACCCCTCCCCATCCTCCGCCCCGCACTATCGCACCTCGGAGTCGTCGGCGAGCGGCGGCAGCGACAACGCCATAGCGCCGGTCAGCGCTCGAGCCGCATTGCCAGCAGAGCTTCGAACAGCTCCGGTTCGTCCCAGGGTGCATCGACGCGGCAATCGCGCAGGTAGGCGCTGGCGGGATCGCGCAGCCATTCCTGCGGAAAGTGCGCGAGCACGTGCTCCTCTCCCTCGTCCAGATTCCGGCGCGACGTCGACGGCGTGCCGTTGATCGCGCCGTACAGCGCGGCGCAGAGATCGACATCGATCAATCCACCGGTATAGGTTCCCGGCGTGGTGCGGCGGCTGATCTCGATCAGGTAGGCGAGGCCCGTCTCCTGATGGGCGATGAATTCGAACGCCATCAGACCTTTCATGCCGAACCCGCGAACGAGCGTCGCGGCGAATTCGCGGGTTTCCGGTGCGCGCAGGTAACGCGTCACTGTCGACGGGCCTTTCGGCGGCGGATGCGACACCAGCTTGTCGCGGGCGAAGCCGGCCAGCACCTCGCCGTCCCACGCCGCGATGCCTTGCAGCCGAACCGGGCCGGGGATATACGCTTGGCAAAGCAGGCGTACGCCGGCCTTGCCCTCGAGTTCGAGCGGGTCGACACGCGAAAAGGCGACGAAGGATGCGGCAAGCTCGCGTCGGTCCGCGCACAACGCCACCCCTTCGCCGGCAAAGCCGTGGCTGCGTTTCAGGACCGTCGGGTAGCCATGCTCGGAGGCGAACGCCTCGGCGTCCGCAAGCGTCGCCACGACGGCGAACGGCGGCACGCGGACGCCGAGCGCCTCCGCGGCCGCCGGCAACAACGTCTTGTCGACCGTCGTCCGGAAATGCGCGGGATCGCCCAGCGATTCGCGCACCAGCGCCGCGAGTTGCAGATGCAGCGCCGGCTGCATCCCGTCCGGCGGCGTCAGAACCAGCGCCGTCAGCAGGCGGAACGCCATGTCGTCGCAGGGAACGACGAGCCGAGGCGAGATCGCCTTGACCGTGCCCGCGAAAGCGACGACCCATTGAAGCGTCGACGCGTTGTCGGGCAGGTGCGCGACCTTGGAAACGAATTTGCTCTTCTCCGCGAGTGAATCCCTCGGCGCCAGCAGAGAAACTTCGAAACCTGCCTTGGCGAGGTAGCGCGGAATTCGCGCCGTGCCCAGCCAACGCGTCGCCGTGGAAACCAGGAGTACCGGCGTGCTCATGTCGAATTCCTGTGGGGTGGGTGGGTCCGTCGTGCAGGCGGGGGAAGTGCGTTCCGCGCCGCGGCGAAAGACGAGAGCGTCGGCCGCGAGAATCGGGGCTTCTGCGCGCGCGGCG
>JAAFGU010000215.1 GCA_010365205.1 Aromatoleum sp.
TGTGCCCCATGGCGTTGCGGACCGCGCGGGGCGGATGCGGCAGGCGTGCGCGCTTTGACGGTCCGTGGCATCTGAGCTAGATTGCCTGACGTTCAGCGAGCCCGGCCGGCGTTCTGCCGGCCCGGCGTGCGCGACACTCGCGTCGCTGGCGCGAGTACTTTCTCCGCTACCGAGGCCCCTCTCATGACCCTTGCGACCGTCCGTCGAACGATCCGCACGCTGTTCGCCATCCTCACCGCCGCGTTCGCCGTCGCCGCGCCGCCGGCGGCGGCGCAGGAGCTGAAGATCGCCGTGGCCGCCGACATCACGTCGATGGATCCGCATTTCTTCAACCTGTTTCCCAACAACAACATGGCCGAGCACATTTTCGACAAGCTCGTGCAGATGGATCCGGACTCGAAAATGATCCCGGGGCTCGCGACGTCGTGGAAAACGATCGATCCGACCACCTGGGAGTTCAAGCTCCGGAAAGGCGTCAAGTTTCACGACGGCAGCGAACTGACTGCCGAGGACGTCGTGTTCTCGATCGACCGCGTGGCGAACATTCTTAACAGCCCCGGGCCGTTCACCGCGTACACGAAGGCGATCACCGGCAAGGAAATCGTCGACCCGTACACGATCCGTTTCAAGACTGCCGTGCCGCATCCGCTGATGCCAAACGATCTGTCGACCATCTACATCGTGTCGAAAAAAATCGCCACCGGCGCATCGACCGAGGATTTCAACACCGGCAAGGCAACGATCGGCAGCGGCCGCTACAAGTTCGTCAAGTACAGTTCCGGCGACCGTGTCGATCTCGTGCGCAACGACGGCTACTGGGGCGACAAGCCGTATTGGGACAAGGTCCAGTTCAAGATCATCAAGAACGAATCGGCCCGCGTCGCGGCGCTGCTGTCCGGCGATGTCGACGCGATCGAGCAGCCGCCTACCGCCGACCTGCCGCGCATCAAGGCCGATCCGAAGTTCACGGTCACGTCGAAGATCTCGCATCGGGTGATCTACTTCAATTTCGATCACCTCGCGCGGGTGAGCCCGTTCATCACCGACAAGGCCGGCAAGCCGCTCGAGAAGAATCCGCTGCTGGACATCCGCGTTCGCCGCGCCATCTCGAAGGCGATCAACCGGCTGGCGATCGCCGATCGCGTCATGGAAGGCCAGGCGGTGCCGTCCGGGCAGCTGGTGTCGGAGCGGCTGTTCGGCAATGTGCCGGGCCTGAAGGCCGATGTGTACGATCCGGTGGCCGCGAAAAAGCTGCTGGCCGAGGCGGGCTATCCGGACGGCTTCAACATCACGATCCACGGCCCGTCGGGCCGCTACGTCAACGACGAGAAGATCGTCCAGGCGGTGGCGCAGATGCTGACCCGGGTCGGCATCAATTCGAAGGTCGAGACCGCGCCGATGGGCCCGTACTCGGGCCGCGCGTCGAAGCAGGAATTCAGCTTCCACATGGTCGGCTGGGGCGCGTCCACGGGTGAAGCCAGCTCGCCGCTGCGATCGCTGCTTGCCACCTTCAACCGCGACAAGGGACTCGGCGCCGTGAACTGGGGCCGCTACAGCAACGTCAAGGTCGACTACCTGATCGAACAGGCGCTGCAGCAGGTCGACGACGAAAACCGGAGAACCATGTTGCAGAACGCAACGAAGCTCGCCATGGAAGACCTCGGCATCATGCCGATCCACTTCCAGTTCACGATCTGGGCGACCACCAGGAACGTCGCCTATACGCCGCGAACCGACGAATACACGCTCGCATTCCAGTTCAGGCCGATCAAGGGCTGAGGTAAGCTGACGCTGTTCCGGACGGCGGCCAGGCGTTCCGGCCGCCGTCCGTATTTTCGGGGTACGCCGCGCATCCATGCTCGTCTTCATCATTCGCCGCAGCCTCCAGAGCGTCGTCGTCCTGCTCGTGATGTCGCTGCTGGTATTCGTCGGCGTGTTCGCGGTCGGCAATCCGATCGACATCCTGATCAACCCGCAGGCCGACCAGATCGACCGCGAGCGGGCGATTGCCGCGCTCGGCCTCGACAAGCCGCTGTGGGCGCAGTATCTGACGTTCCTTCGCGGCGCGCTGGGCGGCGATCTCGGCAAGTCGTTCGTACACAGCACGTCGGCACTGGGCCTCATCCTGGAGCGGATGCCGGCGACGATGGAGTTGGCCCTCGCGGCGATGCTGATCGCGATCGTGCTGGGGATCCCGCTCGGGCTGTGGGCGGGCCTCAAGCCCGACGGGATTGCCGGGCGTTCGATCATGGCCGGCTCGATTCTCGGTTTCTCGCTGCCGACGTTCTGGGTCGGGCTGATGCTGATCATGGTGTTCTCGGTGATGCTGGGCTGGCTGCCGTCGAATGGCCGCGGCCCGACCGTCCAGCTGTTCGGCATGATTCCGGTGTCGTTCCTGTCGGTCGAGGGATGGCGCCACCTGATCATGCCGGCAACCAACCTGGCGCTGTTCAATCTGGCGCTGCTGATCCGCCTCACCCGCGCCGGCGCCCATGAGGCGCTGCTGCAGGACTACGTGAAATTCGCGCGGGCGAAGGGGCTGACCAACACGCGGGTCATCGGCGTGCACGTGCTGCGCAATATCCTGATCCCGATCGTCACGGTGATTGGACTTCAGTTCGGCGCGCTGATCGGATTCGCGATCGTCACCGAGAGCGTGTTCGCGTGGCCGGGCATGGGCAAGCTCTTGATCGACTCGATCGGCGTGCTGGACCGGCCGGTGATCGTCGCCTACCTTTTGGTCATCGTCACGATTTTCATCCTGATCAACCTCCTCGTCGACGTGCTGTATTCGGCGCTCGACCCGCGGGTGCGGCTCTCGGAAAACAAGGGATGAACGCCGTTGCCCCCGCCGCCGCGCGCGCCGCCGAGTCTCCGTTTCGGCGGATTGCGGGCGACTTCGTCGCCAACCCCGTCGCCGTGTTCGGGCTCCTGCTGCTCGGCTTGATCCTGTTCCTCGCGCTGTTCGCGCCGCTGATTTCGCCGCAGAACCCGTACGACCTCGCGCAGCTCGACGTGATGGACAGTCGGCTGCCGCCGGGCTCGGCGTCGCCGACCGGCGGGACGTTCTGGCTCGGCACCGACGACCAGGGCCGCGACATGCTGTCGGCGATCTTCTATGGCCTGCGGATCAGCCTCGGCGTCGGCGTCGCGTCGACGGTGTTCGCCCTGCTGATCGGCCTGACGATGGGCCTGACCGCCGCGTACGCAGGCGGGCGGCTGGAGACGCTGATCATGCGCATCGTCGACATCCAGCTGTCGTTCCCTGCCATCCTGATCGCGCTGATCCTGATCGCGGTTCTGGGGCAGGGCACAGGCAAGGTCATCGCGGCGCTGGTCACCGTGCAGTGGGCGTATTACGCGCGAACGGTCCGCGGCGCCGCGATCGTCGAAAAGCGCAAGGAATATATCGAAGCGGCGAAGTGTCTCGCGCTGTCGCCGGCGCGCATCGTCTTTCGCCACCTGCTGCCGAACTGCCTGCCGCCGATGATCGTGGTCGCCACCGTGCAGGTGGCGGCGGCGATCGCGCTGGAGGCGACGCTGTCGTTCCTCGGCCTCGGCCTGCCGATCACCGAACCGTCGCTCGGGCTGCTTATCGCCAACGGCTACCAGTACCTGCTGTCCGGAAAGTACTGGATCAGCTTCTTTCCCGGGATCGCGCTGCTATGCACGATTGTCAGCATCAATCTCGTCGCCGATCAGCTGCGCGACGTGCTGAACCCGAGGCTGCAGCGATGAGCGCGGATACGCGGATTCACGACCGGCAGGACGAGGCGGGTGCCACGAGTGTGGCGCTGCTCGAAGTCGACGGTCTGCGCACCCACTTTTTCACCAAGGCCGGCGTGGTGAAGGCCGTCGACGACGTGTCGTTCACCGTGGCCAGGGGCGAGGTGCTCGGGCTCGTCGGCGAATCCGGATCCGGCAAGTCGATGACCGGCTATTCGATCATGGGCCTGATCGATCCGCCCGGGCGCATCGTCGACGGCAACCTGCGCCTGAACGGGCGCGACCTCCTCGCGATGTCACCGGAGGATCTGCGGCAGCTGCGCGGCAACCGGATCGCGATGATCTTCCAGGATCCGATGATGACGCTCAATCCGGTGATGCGCATCGACCGCCAGATGACCGAGACGATCCTCGCGCACGAGAACGTGACCGAAGCGACCGCGCTCGAGCGCGCGCGGGCGGCGCTGGTCAAGGTCGGCATCCCGTCGCCCGACGAGCGCCTGAAGGCGTATCCGCATCAGTTCTCGGGCGGCATGCGGCAGCGGGTCGCGATCGCGATCTCGCTGCTCAACAATCCGGATCTCATCATTGCCGACGAACCGACGACGGCGCTCGACGTCACGATCCAGGGCCAGATACTCTACGAAATGCAGAAGCTGACGCGAGAAACGGGCGCGGCGATGATATGGATCACGCACGACCTGTCGGTGGTCGCGGGGCTCGCCGACCGCGTCTGCGTGATGTACGCGGGCCGCATCGTCGAGCAGGGGACCACGTTCGACGTGCTCACGCATCCGCGGCACCCGTACACCCAGGGACTGCTCGATTCGGTGCCCTCGCGCAGCCCGCGCGGCGCGCGACTCAAACAGATCCCGGGGATGACGCCATCGATGCTGGAACTGCCGACGGGCTGCGCGTTTCGCGAGCGCTGCAACCAGGCGACCGACAAATGCGGCGAACCGCCCGCGATGGTCGCGATCGGCGATCCTGCGTCCGGCCAGAGCGTCCGCTGCCACCACCCTGTTCATTGGGAGGCCGTCGCATGATGTGCCCGGCCACGCTCGCCCGGCGGCGTCGTTCGCGCTGCGACTCAGCGCGACCTTGGGCCGCGGGGCGGCCTCGGGCTGCGGGGCGGCCTAGG
>JAAFGU010000216.1 GCA_010365205.1 Aromatoleum sp.
GGCTCTGGCAGCGCCGGGGCTGAACGGCCTTCCCTCGTCGTGCGCGCGCTCGCGTGCGTGGGCGCGCACGCCCGCACGCGCTCGCGCGTTGGGCCGCATCGGACAAATGTTTTCTTGCCCCTGCCGGATTTCATTCGGTACTATCTGCCGCTCTTCGCACCGCCGACGCTCATGCCCAAGTCCCTCATCATCGCCGAAAAGCCGTCCGTCGCCGCCGACATCGCGCGCGCGCTGGGGGGCTTCACCAAACACGGTGACTACTTCGAGAGCGAGCGCTACGTGCTGTCGTCGGCCGTCGGACATCTGATCGAGATCGGGATGCCCGACGACGAGGAGGTCAAGCGCGGCAAGTGGACGTTCGCCCATCTGCCGGCGATCCCGTCGAAGTTCGCGCTGAAGCCCATCGAGAAGAACGAGAACCGGCTGAAGACGCTGCTGAAGCTGATCCAGCGCAAGGACGTCGGCGCCCTGGTCAACGCCTGCGATGCCGGGCGTGAGGGCGAGCTCATCTTTCGCTACATCGCCCAGTACGCGAAGGCCGCCAAGCCGGTGACGCGGCTGTGGCTGCAGTCGATGACGCCCGCGTCGATTCGCGACGGCTTCGACAAGCTGCGCACCGACGCGCAGATGCGCCCGCTCGCCGACGCCGCCGTGTGCCGCTCGGAATCGGACTGGCTCGTCGGCATCAACGGCACGCGGGCGATGACGGCGTTCAATTCTAAGTCCGGCGGCTTCCAGTTGACGACTGTCGGCCGCGTGCAGACGCCGACGCTCGCGATCCTGGTCGAGCGCGAAGAAAAGATTCGTGCATTCCGGTCGCGCGATTACTGGGAAGTGCTCGGCACGTTCCGCGCCAGCGGCGGCGAATACGGCGGTCGCTGGTTCGGCGAAAAGTGGAAGAAGAAAGACGACGATCCGGACGCGCGCGCCGAGCGGTTATGGGACGAAGCGACGGCGCGCGCGGTGGCGGCAAAATGCGACGGCCAGCCGGGCGAGGTCACCGAAGAATCCAAGCCGACCACGCAGGGCGCGCCGCTGCTGTACGACCTCACGAGCCTGCAGCGCGAAGCAAACGGTCGCTTCGGGCTGTCGGCGCGGACCACGCTCTCGCTCGCACAGTCGCTTTACGAAAAACACAAGGCGCTGACCTATCCTCGAACGGATTCGCGCGCGTTGCCGGAGGACTACATTCCAACGGTCGTGGCGACGCTGGAAGCGCTGAAGGAATCGAACGCATACAGCGCGCTGGCGGCGCGGGTTCTGAAGCAGAAATGGGTCAAACCCAACAAGCGGATTTTCGACAACGCCAAGATTTCCGACCACTTCGCGATCATCCCGACGCTGGTCGAGCCCAGGCATCTGAACGAACTCGAGGCCAAGCTCTACGATTTCGTCGTCAAGCGCTTCCTCGCCGCGTTCTACCCGGCGGCGGAGTTCACCGTCACCACGCGCATCACGCGGGTGGCCGGCGAGCCGTTCAAGTCCGAGGGCCGCGTGCTGGTGTCGCCGGGCTGGCTCGCCGTGTACGGCAAGGAAGCGCAGGGCGAGGAAGGCACACTCGCTGCGGTGACGCCGGGCCAGCGCGTCGCCACGGAAAAGATCGTGGTTGCCGCGAACGCGACGCGCCCACCGCCAAGGCTTAACGAGGCGACGCTGCTTTCCGCCATGGAAGGCGCCGGCAAGCTGATCGACGACGAGGATCTGCGCGAGGCGATGCGGGAAAAGGGCCTCGGCACGCCCGCCACGCGCGCCCAGATCATCGAGGGCCTCATCAGCGAGAAGTACATCTATCGCGAAGGAAGGGAGCTCGTCCCCACGGCGAAGGCATTCTCGTTGATGACGCTGCTCCACGGACTCGGCGTTCCGGAGCTCTTCTCGCCGGAACTGACGGCCGAGTGGGAGTTCAAGCTCGCGCAGATGGAGCACGGCAAGCTGAAGCGCGCAGACTTCATGCAGGAAATCGTCGCGATGACCGAGCACATCGTCGGTCAGGCCAAGGGCTACAACAGCGACACGATCCCCGGCGACTTCGGTTCGCTCACGTCGCGCTGCCCGAAATGCGGCGGCGAAATCCACGAGAACTACAAGAAATTCCAGTGCCAGTCCTGCGAATTCGGATTCTGGAAGATCATGGGGGGCCGCCAGCTCGAGCTGACCGAAGCGGATACGCTGCTGCGCGAGCGCAAGGTCGGCCCGCTGGACGGATTCCGCAGCCGGCTCGGCCGGCCGTTTACCGCTTCATTGAAGGTTAACGACGCGAACGAGGTCGTCTTCGATTTCGGAGACGGCGGCGCGAACGGCGACGACGCTGCGGAAGCGCCCGATTTCACGGCGCAGGAACCGCTGGGCGCGTGCCCCAAGTGCGGCGCGCGCGTGTTCGAGTTGCCGCAGGCTTACGTCTGCGAGAAGGCGGTCGGCCCGGACAAGACCTGCGATTTCCGCTCCGGCCGCGTGATCCTGCAGCGGCCCGTCGAGCGGGCGCAGATGCAGAAACTGCTGGCTTCTGGCAAGACCGATTTGCTGCAGTTCGTCTCTGCGCGCACGCGCCGCCCCTTCTCCGCGTTTCTCGCGCGCCAGCCCGACGGCAAGATCGGTTTCGAATTCGAGGCCAAGGAGACCGGGAAGGGCAGAGGTCCGCGCGGCCCCGTCGCGCTGCGCGTGCTGGGCGCACACCCGAAGGACAAGAAACCCGTCGAGCTCTACGCCGGGCGCTACGGACCGTACGTGAAGCACGGTGACGTCAACGCGACGGTGCCGGACCGCGACAAGGTCGATGCGCTGACGTTGGCGGAAGCGCTTGCCTTGCTCGACGCGAAGGGCGAGCAATCCGGCAGCGGCAAGCCCGCGAAGGCGCCGCGGACGCGCGCAATCAAAGTCGCCGAGCCCGCTGCGCCGAAAGCCGTCATCAAGGCGCCCAGGGAAAAACCCGCGCCTGTGACCAAGGCGCAGCCTTCGGCCAAACCGCGCCCAGCCGCAAAGCCCGCGACAAAATCGACGACGGCGAAGACCCGCCGCAAGACGAGCGCGTAGCGCGGCAATCGCCGGCGATCAAGGCGGCGAACACATGCTGACGGAGCCCGGGCCGTAGCCTTCCGGCACGTAGCCTCGGGCCAGCATCTGCGCGTTGATCGCCGGATCGGTGGTGTAACGGTGGTTGCCGTCCACGCGGTTGTTCCAAAGCCGATAGACCGGCATCGTTCCCGCCGGACAGACTCCGGTAATCGGTTCCGGCAGCGCAATGTAGAACACGTTCGGCGCTTCGTAGACGAATGTCGGAAACTTGCCGGCGACAGCGGTGCATTCGGCCGGTGACGCCGAGAAGAAGTGCGAATCGCCGGCGGCCGGCGGCAGATAGAAGCGGCACACCGGGCTTGCACCGGCGGTCGGTGCGAGGTAGCCATAGAAGCTCTTGCCGGTGCGCGTCCAGCCGCCGGGTGGCGCGCCATCGAGCGCAGCGATCTCGGCCGGCGCGGCAGTGATGAAATAGTGATCGCGCGTCGTCCAGTAGTATTCAACGACGACGCTCGCCGCGACCGAGCCCGAAATTGCCTGCGCCGCCTTGACGGCGGCTTCGGCGTTGACGATTCCCGCACCGCAGGTCGTCGTGTCGCAATTGGAGCCTGCCGGAAAAGGCTTCGCGTTGGCGACCAGCGCTGCGCGCACCTGGTCCACCGTCAACCCCGGCGCCGCCGCGAGCATCAGAGAGACGATCCCCGAAACCATCGGCGCGGCGAAACTGGTTCCGTTATAGACGTTTACCGAATCGGCGCCCGGCAGCGTCGTGCCCGCGTTGCTGAGCACATAGATTCCGGCCGCTCCGCCGACGCGCCCGGAGGAATTGCCGCCCGGTGCGGAGAGCGTGATGCCGGCGCCGAAGTTGCTGTACGACGCGCGTCCGCCCTTTGTCGTCGTCGCCGCGACCGCGATCACGCCGGGGCAATTCGCGGGCGCGTCGTCGGCAACGTCCTTGCTGCCGTTTCCGGCCGCGACGACGACGGCACGCGTCACGCCGTTTGCGAGCGCCTCGGCGATAACGGCGAGCTCGGGCCCCGAGCAGGGCCCGTCGCTGCCAAGACTCAGATTGATCACGTCGGCCGGATAGACATTGGCCGGTGCGCCCGGGACGGGCAGGCCGGCCGCCCAAGCGATTCCGTCGACCTCGTCCGACAACGAGCCTCCGCATTTGCCCAGCACGCGTACGGGCAGAATCCTGGCCGCCCAGTCGATACCCGCAGTCCATGCGCCATTGTTGGTGTTCGCCGCGATCACGCCGGCCACCGCGGTGCCGTGCCACGAGCTCACGTCCTTGCGGCAGGTGTCGCCGCTGAACGCGCCGGCCTTGTCCGCGTCGTCGATCCAATCGCCCGGATCGCGTGCGTCTGCGTCGCGGCCATCGCCGTCGTTTGCCACATCGGAATCGGACACGAAGTCGTAGCCGGGCAGGATGCGGCCGGCGAGGTCGACATGGGGCCGGTAGCCGGTGTCGATCACGGCGACGACGGTGGCGGAGCTACCCGTCGTCACGTCCCAGGCCTCGAATGCGTTGATCGCCGCCGCATCGTCGGACAGGTACGTCTGCGCATTCACGAACTCGTCGTTGGCGAAACGCTGCGCGCGGACCCGGCGGTCCGGTACCGCATACTCGACCTCCGGATGCATGGATAACGTCCGCGCCAGCGCCTCCACCGCGTCTGGCGTCGATCCGTCCGCGACTGCCACGACATGCGCGCCGACGGACATGGGTCGCAGATAGCGAAGTGTCGCGCCAACGTCTTCAGCCGCCCGCAGGATGCGCTGGGACGGCGCTATCAACGCCTTGGTCCGCGAATCGCGAAGTTTCACGATCAGTTGGG
>JAAFGU010000217.1 GCA_010365205.1 Aromatoleum sp.
TTTAAAACGTCGTGAGACAGTTTGGTCCCTATCTGCCGTGGGCGTTGGAGATTTGACGGGGGCTGCTCCTAGTACGAGAGGACCGGAGTGGACGTACCGCTGGTGTACCGGTTGTGACGCCAGTCGCATTGCCGGGTAGCTATGTACGGAAGCGATAACCGCTGAAAGCATCTAAGCGGGAAACGTGCCTGAAGATGAGATCTCCCGGGGCCTTGAGCCCCCTGAAGGGTCGTGGCAGACCACCACGTTGATAGGTCGGGTGTGGAAGGGCAGTAATGCCTTAAGCTAACCGATACTAATTGCCCGTGCGGCTTGACCTCATAACCGTGTGCATTGCGCCCAGCGCGCACACGCGGCGTTTGCGCCCAATCCCATCCCTCGCGGATGGCACCCGGTGATCACTGGACTGCCCTCATGGGCACCCGCTGAACACCCGGTTGCGCTACCGTTCGACCCACCCTTTACTTCTTCCATCGCGGCCGGCAGCCACTACCGCTCCCGGCCAACCGTCAATGCCTGACGAACATAGCCCGCCGGAACCACCCCTTCCCATCCCGAACAGGACCGTGAAACGGCGGCACGCCGATGATAGTGTGGATTACCCATGCGAAAGTAGGTCATTGTCAGGCACCTCCACCGCACATCGCCCAGCCACACGGTTGGGCGTTGTGCTTTGTGACGGCCGGGTGCGCCCGCAGCCTATTCCACGCGGCGGGCGCGTATCCGGAACGTGATGTTCACGCGATCCTGGACCGCAATCGCTCCGCCCAGGACCGAAAACGGCGCGATGCCGAATCGGGACTGGTCGATCGCAAGAGTTCCCGTCACGGAGACTTCCTCTCCGGCCCTCTCGAACTGCGTCGCAGCATCCACCGAACTGGTGGTTCCGTGCAGCGTCAGGGCGACCCGAAGCTGCCGGGCGCTGCCGCCGGCCCCGAGGTCGTTCACGGCGATCAGCGCGTAGGGATGGCGGTCGGTTTCGAGCACCTTCTCGAGCATGTTGCGGCGAGTACCGGCGATGTCCGCGGCGGACGGCTGGGTGTCGAAACCGGCTTCGGCGCGCAGCACGGGCTCGTCGACGACCAGCGCATCGAGCGGCAGGTAAAGGTCGGCGCGGCCCTCGTCCGGCGCGATGATCCCTGCGACATCGTGACTTGCGACCACGTGGTCGTGGCCGAATTGCGCGAGCGATCCAGCGCGCCGTACTTCGATGACAACGAGCGAGCGGACGGGGTCGACGCGGAACACGGGCTTCGCCTGCGAGAGCAGCCGCCGGTAATACGCATCCGGAAAATCGGCCGGTCCCCGTCTTTCGACTACCGGCGGCGCCGCGATCTGCGAAGCGCACGCCGCCAGCAGTGAGACGAGGACCGCGACGGCGGCCGGCGTAATGCGCCGGTCAGCCACCTTTGCGCAGCCTCACGCTGAACTTGATCTTCACGTCCGGGCCGATGACGCTCGTCCCCGCCCACTCGCCGGTGCCGATGCCGAAGGCGCCGCGTTTGACGATGAACTCGCCTTCCATCCGCGCCGCGTCGCCCGTCTCGGTCCAGGTAAACGGAACCTCGACCGGTTGCTGCAAACCCTTGAGGGTCAACATCCCTTGCGCCAAATACCGGCCGGCATCCGTCCGGCGAATGTCCGTCGCATGAAATTCCGCTTGCGGAAAGCGTGCGAAGTCGAACCATTCGGCGCCACTGATGGCCTTGTTCACGTCGGCACTGTTCATGTCGGCGCTCTTCACGGCGATCGTGACGTCGAGCCGGCCCTCTGTGGCCCTGTCGGCGTCGAAGCGCATACGGGTCTCGAATTCCCTGAACACGCCGGGCGCGGCCGTCTTTTCGAAACTCGCCGCGAATTCAAGCCGGCTTGTTCCGGCGTCCATCTTCCAATCGGACGCCCGTGCCGGAGAGGCTGCCGCGACAAGCACGCTGGCGGCAAGCAAGAAAGGGCGGATCATCGGGCTCTTCCAATGCCGGGCAGCATGCGCACCAGCACGTTGTTGCGTTTGAGAAAGTGATGTCGCAGCGCGGCCCCGATGTGAACGGCCAGCAGCAGCGACAACGCGACGAAGAGCACGAAGTGCACGCGCGCCGCCGCATCCGCGGTTGCCTCGTCGGGTACGACAATGGCCGGCACGGGAATCAGCCAGAACATTCGGAACGGGATATTGGCGGCCGAATTGACGATCCACCCGGTGATGGGCATAACGAGAAGCAGCAGGTAGAGGAGGAAATGGCTCGCGTGCGCGGCGCTTAGCTCCAAGGGCCGCATGTCGGCGGGCAACGACGGCGTGGCATTGACCGAGCGCCAAGCCACACGCACGACCATCAGCATCAGGATCAGCATGCCCGTCGACTTGTGCCAGACGAACAGATCGAGTTTCGTCGGTGAAAGCCGCCAGCTCACCGCGGCCCAGCCCAGCGCGATCTGCACGAACACGAGCGCCGCGACCGCCCAGTGCAGCAGCTTGGCCGGCGCAGCCCACGACTGGTCGGTGTTCCGCAACATGTTCAACTTGACCATGCGTCGGCGGACCGTAATGGCGAGATCCAGGTTCAAGTTCCGCGCCGGTGAAGCCAGGCGCGCGCGCCGCGCACGCCGGCTCCGATCAGCGCCAGCACGAGCGGTACGCCCCAGAATACCGCTGGGTCGTAGAACCACTCGGAGATTTGCTCCAGCATTCGGGGCGGTTACGCCGCCGCCGAACGCCGGAGGCGCGGGAAAAAGGCCCCGACTCGCGCCTGATAGCGCCGATAGTCTTCTCCGAATATTCTGACCAGGCGCCGCTCCTCGTGGTAACCGCCGATCAGCATATAGGCGGTGTACATCGCGGTGTACATCAAGTTGTTCAGGGATGGCCCGCTGGTCAGCAGAAACAATAGTCCACCCACCAGCATCGGATGGCGCACCCACGCATAGACTCCGCGCGTTACCAATCGATGCGTGCCGAACAAATTGCTCGTCGACCTGTTCGGCGCGCCCGCGAGCGCACGTGTGGCCTGCGACGCCTGCTTCAAGCCCAGGAATTCCAGATAATCGCTCTGGAAAAAAGCGACATACATGAAGACAACGGACCCGAGATGAAGGACCGTGATCACCTGCCAGAGCCATTCGGGATAGACGATCAGCCACCCATCGTTGTCAGGATGCCGGGCCCAGTGGAGAGCCGCCACGCCGTAGTAAAGCGCGGCGAAGCTCAGCGCGCAATAGAGCAGGCGCCAGAAGTGCTCGACGAAAAAAGGACTCGTCCAAGGGGCAAGCGCCTGTTTGAACGGCTCCCGCGCCCCGATGGAATGGAGCAGCGCGAACAGGGCGAATGCAACGAGCGAGGGCCCGTAGTCAGCCATGAGCGAGACCACGGTCACGGAAGGCGGGCGGCAAGGGTCGCCGCTCAGGGCTTCTTCTGCGCCGTCTGGTATGCGCCGACCGCCTTGTTCAGGTCGGCGTACTCCGGGCAGCCCCCGGGGCAGAGGCGCTGAAGCGTCGAGAGCTGCTGACGGGCCTTTTCCAGGTCTCCCGTCTTCAGATACAGCTCGCCCAGATACTCGTTGGCTCCGCGATGATCCGGATTGATCGCCAGCGCTTTCTGATACGCAGCCAGCGATTCGTCGAAGTGCTGCAGGTTGCGCTGACTGAAGCCGATGTAGTTCCAGGCGTCAGCGTTGCGCGGGTCGGCCTGGACGACCTTCTGCAGAGACCCCAAGGCGCGCTCGTAGTCGCGGGCCTGCACGGACTTCACGCCGAGTTCGTAATCGGACGGTTGGGCCCGCGGTCGATCCGGGGGTCGGGACGAACTGCTCGAGCCCGCCGCCATGGCGGGAGGAATCAGAGCCAGAGTCAGGATGACAATCCAGAAAGTCTTGCGCGCCATGGCGTTCCTCCTTCATCTTCTCTTCGGCCTCCCCCGCGGCCGCTGCGCGGGGCGTGTCCGGTGTTCATGTGATCGCAAACACGACGGAGCCGGCGCATATTCCTCGAGGCTCGCTCGAAATCAAGGACGCTCGCGAGCTCCGGGCGGGGGAATCCAGGCGGGTCAGATCATTTCGCCAAGTGCGCCGACAGGAAACGCCCGATCTCGGTGAAGGCCTCGCGCGACTCCGGGGTGTTGAACAGGTACACGTACTCGGCGTGGGACATTCCCTCGAACACCTGCAGCTCGGCGTCGACGCCGGCGCGGCGGAGCTTGCGGTGGACGCGCACGGTGTTGCTCAGGAACAGGTCGCGCGTGCCCGTCGTCAGAATCGCCGGCGGGAAACCGGCGAAGTCGCCATAGACCGGTGAGATCAGCGCGTTCTTCGGATCGTTCGTGCCCGCATACAGTTTCGCGGCCGCCGCCAGCACACCGTCGCCGGTGACGAGCACGTCGTCGATGAATTCGTTGGTGAAATAGCTGTCGCCCGTTCGGGTCAGATCCGACCACGGCGTCCCCACGGCGATGGCGCCTGGCAGCGGAAGGCGCAGCTCGTTCAATCGGTGCACGGTCGCGAGCGTCAACCCGCCGCCGGCCGACACGCCGAACAGACCGGCACTGCGCGGCTTCCACGTTCTGATCACCTCTTTCCAGACGGCCACAGCGTCGTCGAGCGCGGCCGGGAACGGGTGCTCGGGCGCCAGCCGGTAGTCGACCGAGATCACGGTGATCCTGCCGAAATGCGCCATCGGAATCGCCTCGATCGCCGCCGTCTCGCCGCCGTTGAATACGTAGGCGCCGCCATGCAGGTGGACGAGCACGCGCTCGCGATTCTCGGGTGCGACCTCGGCCGGGGTGACGACCCAGGTCTTCACGCCGGCGATGATGCGCGGCGCGATGGTAACGGCAAACGCCGCGCGCATCTCCGCCAGCGTCC
>JAAFGU010000218.1 GCA_010365205.1 Aromatoleum sp.
TTTCGTCGTTATTCGATGACTTTCGCCACCACGCCGGCGCCCACCGTGCGCCCACCCTCGCGGATCGCGAAACGCAATCCCTCTTCCATCGCGATCGGCGCTATCAACGTCACCGTCATCCCGATGTTGTCCCCAGGCATCACCATCTCCGTCCCCTCCGGCAGCACGCAGGAGCCCGTCACGTCCGTCGTCCGGAAATAAAACTGCGGCCGGTACCCCGGGAAGAACGGCGTATGCCGCCCCCCCTCTTCCTTCGACAGGATGTACACCTCGCAACTGAACTTCGTGTGCGGCGTGATGCTCCCAGGCTTCGCCAGCACCTGCCCACGCTCCACCTCTTCCCGCTTGGTGCCGCGCAGCAGCACCCCCACGTTGTCCCCCGCCTGCCCCTGGTCCAAAAGCTTGCGGAACATCTCCACCCCCGTGCACACCGTCTGCAGCGTCGGCTTCAAACCCACGATCTCCAGCGGCTCGCCCACCTTCACCACCCCACGCTCCACCCGCCCCGTCACCACCGTCCCCCGACCCGAAATCGAAAACACGTCCTCCACCGGCATCAGGAACGGCCCGTCGATCAGCCGCTGCGGCTGCGGAATATACGTGTCCAGCGCCTCCGCCAGCTTCAGAATCGACCCCTCCCCCATCTCGCTCTTGTCCCCTTCCAACGCCATCTTCGCCGACCCGATCACAATCGGCGTCTTGTCCCCGGGAAACTGATACTTCGACAACAGCTCCCGCACCTCCATCTCGACAAGCTCCAGCAGCTCCTTGTCGTCCACCATGTCCGCCTTGTTCATGTACACGATGATGTACGGCACCCCCACCTGCCGCGCCAGCAGAATGTGCTCCCGCGTCTGCGGCATCGGCCCGTCCGCCGCACTCACCACCAGGATCGCCCCGTCCATCTGCGCCGCACCCGTAATCATGTTCTTGATGTAGTCCGCGTGCCCAGGACAGTCCACGTGCGCGTAGTGCCGGTTCTTCGTCTCGTACTCCACGTGCGCCGTGTTGATCGTGATCCCCCGCGCCTTCTCCTCCGGCGCCGCATCAATCTGGTCGTACGCCTTCGCCTCCCCCCCATACAGCTTCGACAGCACCAGCGTCATCGCCGCCGTCAACGTCGTCTTCCCGTGATCCACGTGCCCAATCGTCCCCACGTTCACGTGCGGCTTCGTACGATTGAATTTGCCCTTGGCCATCGCTATCTCCAGCTTTTCCGTTGAACTCGCAGCCTCGAATCGACAGGCCTGGCCGTCGATCCGAGGAAAACCGCTCCGGACAAAAAACAGGTTTTCATTTTCGCCCGAATCAGCTTTTCTTGTTGATCACCGCTTCGGCGACGTTCTTCGGCGCCTCGGTATAGTGCTTGAACTCCATCGTGTACGTCGCGCGTCCCTGCGACAGCGAGCGCAGCGTCGTCGAGTAGCCGAACATCTCAGCCAGCGGAACCTCGGCCTTGATCACCTTGCCCGTGGGCATGTCGTCCATGCCCTGGATCATGCCGCGTCGCGACGACAGATCGCCGACCACGTTGCCCATGAAATCCTCGGGCGTCTCGACCTCGACGGCCATCATCGGCTCGAGCAGCACCGGATTGGCCTGGCGCATGCCGTCCTTGAACGCCATCGACGCGGCCATCTTGAACGCGTTTTCGTTCGAGTCGACGTCGTGGGACGAACCGTCGAACAGCGTGACCTTGACGTCGACGACCGGGAAGCCCGCCAGCACGCCGTTGGGCAGCGTCTCGATCAGGCCCTTGGCCACCGCCGGGATGAATTCGCGCGGCACCGTCCCGCCCTTGATCGCGTCGACGAACTCGTAGCCCTTGCCCTGCTCGTTCGGCTCCATCCGGATCCAGACGTGGCCGTACTGGCCGCGACCGCCGGACTGCTTGATGAATTTGCCTTCGACCTGGACGGTCTTCTTGATCGCTTCACGGTAGGCCACCTGCGGCGCGCCGACGTTCGCTTCGACACCAAATTCGCGCTTCATGCGGTCGACGAGGATCTCGAGGTGAAGCTCGCCCATCCCCGAAATGATCGTCTGACCCGATTCCTCGTCGCTGCGCACGCGGAACGACGGGTCTTCCTGCGCCAGACGATTGAGCGCGATACCCATCTTCTCCTGGTCGGCCTTGGTCTTCGGCTCGACGGCGACGTGGATCACCGGCTCGGGGAATATCATCTTCTCGAGCATGATCACGTGCGCCGGATCGCACAGCGTGTCGCCGGTCGTCGCTTCCTTGAGACCTACGGCAGCCGCGATGTCGCCGGCGCGCACTTCCTTCAGTTCTTCGCGCTGGTTGGCGTGCATCTGCAGAATGCGGCCGAGCCGTTCCTTGCGTCCCTTGACCGGGTTGTAGACGGAGTCGCCCGAATTGATGACACCCGAATACACGCGGAAGAAGATCAGCTGGCCGACATAGGGGTCGGTCATGATCTTGAACGCAAGACCGGCGAAGGGCTCGTCGTCGGCGGCCCTGCGCTCGCCGATCTTGCCGTTCTCCAGTTCGCCCTTCACGGGCGGAATGTCCGTCGGCGCCGGCATGTACTCGATGACCGCGTCGAGCATCGCCTGGACACCCTTGTTCTTGAACGCGGACCCGCACATCATCGGGACGATCTCGCTCGCGATCGTGCGCTGGCGCAGACCGGCCTTGATCTCCTCGGGGGACAGTTCGCCCGACTCGAGGTACTTGTTCATCAGCTCCTCGTTCGCCTCGGCGGCGCTCTCGAGCATCTTCTCGCGCCATTCCCTGGCGGTGGCTTCGAGCTCGGCCGGGACCGGGCGCATGTCGTACTTCATGCCCTGCGACGCCTCGTCCCAATAGATCGCCTTCATCCGGACCAGGTCGACCACGCCCTCGAACTTCTCCTCGGCGCCGATCGGAATCTGGATCGGTACCGGGTTGGCCTTCAGACGCGACTTCATCTGGTCGTAGACCTTGAAGAAGTTCGCACCCTGACGGTCCATCTTGTTGACGAACGCGAGCCGCGGCACCTTGTACTTGTTGGCCTGCCGCCACACCGTTTCGGACTGGGGCTGGACGCCGCCGACCGCGCAATACACCATGCATGCGCCGTCGAGCACGCGCATCGACCGCTCGACTTCGATCGTGAAGTCGACGTGGCCGGGCGTGTCGATGATGTTGATCCGGTGCTCGGGGAAGTTCTTGTCCATCCCCTTCCAGAAGCAGGTGGTCGCGGCGGACGTGATCGTGATGCCACGCTCGCGCTCCTGCTCCATCCAGTCCATGACGGTCGCGCCGTCGTGCACTTCGCCGATCTTGTGCGAGACGCCCGTGTAGAAGAGGATGCGCTCGGTGGTCGTGGTCTTGCCGGCATCAATGTGGGCGCTGATGCCGATGTTGCGATACCGATTGATGGGTGTAGATCGTGCCACTTGATGTCAACGCCTGATGGGGCTCGACGGGCAAGATCCTGAGGATCGCTGCCGCCGCGCCGGATTTCCTGTCGGGTCACTCGCGCGTGTTCTTGTTCGCGGTCGCTCTAGAAGCGGAAGTGCGAGAACGCCTTGTTGGCTTCGGCCATGCGGTGCACTTCCTCGCGCTTCTTCACCGCGCCGCCTCGGCCTTCCGAGGCCTCGAGGAGCTCGGCAGCGAGCCGCTGCCCCATCGACTTCTCGCCGCGCTTGCGCGCCGCTTCGCGCAACCAGCGCATCGCCAGCGCCATCCGGCGCACCGGACGCACTTCGACCGGGACCTGGAAGTTCGCGCCGCCGACCCGGCGGCTCTTCACCTCGACCGTCGGCCGCGAATTCGACAGCGCCGCGTTGAACACTTCCAGCGGATCCTTGCCGCCCTTCTTCGCGATCGACTCGAATGCGCCGTAGAGAATGCGCTCCGCCACCGACTTCTTGCCGGCGGTCATCAGCACGTTGACGAACTTGGCGACATCGCTCGAACCGTATTTCGGATCGGGCAGGATCTCGCGCTTTGGAACCTCTCTGCGTCGGGGCATAACGTCCTCGGTTCAATAACTTGCCGAAGTTCACGCCGACCGGATCGGCGGTACCGCGGCGGTCGCGTTCCTACGCGGGTTTCGGCTTCTTTGCGCCGTACTTGGAACGGCTCTGTTTGCGGTCCTTGACGCCGGCGGTGTCGAGGCTGCCGCGCACCATGTGATAGCGCACGCCCGGGAGGTCCTTCACCCGGCCGCCGCGTATCAGCACCACCGAGTGCTCCTGCAGGTTGTGCCCTTCGCCGCCGATGTAGCTGATGACCTCGAATCCGTTGGTGAGGCGCACCTTGGCGACCTTGCGCAGAGCGGAATTCGGCTTTTTCGGCGTCGTCGTATAGACGCGCGTGCAAACGCCGCGTTTCTGCGGGCTTTGCTGAAGCGCCGGCACTTTGCTTTTCGACACGGGGGGCTTGCGGCCCTTCCGTACGAGCTGATTGATCGTTGGCATCCTGATTGTCCGTTTCGTGCGGCTTGAGCGTTATCGGCCGCAGGGCTCATCGCTTTGCGAAACTGCTTCGCGTGCTACCGCTGCGTCCGTGCAACGCTGCGCGCGATCGTGCTTCGCGCGCAGCAAATTGCATGCAGCAAATCAAAGTGGCCTGAGCACGCGCCTTCGCGCCATGGCCCGGGCCACCCTTTTTGCGCCGCGACCGACGGTCAGCAAGACCGCGCCCGGGTACGCTTGCCTGCTGTCCGCGTTTTTCCGGCGGGCGGGAGGCGAAAAGACAGCGATTATAAGGGGATAAGCGCTCCAGCGTCAACCCAGAGCCTTGTCCAATGGGGTATGAGTCTGAGCGGGGAGCGTGATTCCAACGGGGTATGAGTCTGAACGGGTAGCCGGTGTCGATCATGATCCGAG
>JAAFGU010000219.1 GCA_010365205.1 Aromatoleum sp.
GACTTGCGCTCGAATCGCGTCCGCGTCCGCTGGTCGTCGTGCTCGCGCGCGAAACGCGTCTGCAGGGTCTGCCGGGCCACCTCCCAGCGCGCGCGGCGGTCGGCGTCGCCGCCGATGTCCAGCGCCTGCCAGCGCTTATCGAGTTCGACCACCCCCGTCAGTATCGGCCCCGGCGTGTTCGTCAGCGTTTCGACCAGGGTCAGGATCGCATCCGCCTCGTCCGTCTGACCGGCGCGATTCGTGAGCGCATCGATGCGCTGCCGCGCGAGCCGGCTGACGCCGCGATCCTTGTTCCTTGTCGCATCCGCAAGCTTGCGCAGGCCCTCGAGCGTCTGCACCCGCTCCGCGGCGGCCTTTCGCGTTTCGGCGTGATCGCCAGCCTGCGCGAGTTCGATCAGTGGTTCCTCATCGCGAATGCCGTCGATCGCGATACGGCGAAGGTCCGCATCCTGGGTCCGGCGGGCCACCTCGGCGCGGATCGCATCGGTGCAGCGGTCCGCCTGGAGCAACGCCGCGGCTGCGGCGCCGTCCTGCGTTGCCGATAGCACCGTGGGCAATGCCCAGGCCAGGTCCGCGCGCACCGCCGGGTCGATTTCCGTTTCCCAGGCCGCGGCGAGGACGGCAACGTCGGTGCAGCGCCGCGCCGCGGCAGCGCGAACTTCAGCGGCAGGGTCGGCAGACAGCAGGCGCGCGAGTTCGGCGCAGTCGGGCGGCAATTCGGCGGCGCCAAGAACGCGCTGGGCCGGATCGGCGTGCTCGTGCAGGGCGGAACGAAAAAGGCGTTTGTTGATCATCGTGTGGGTGGGGTTTCGCGTATCGCCGCCGTTGCGCGCGCGAGCTTGGCGCTGCAGTCAGTTCCTTGCGTCGGCGAGAGCCGCCCGGGGTTTGGACGCCGGTCCGCTGCGGCGATTGATGCCCGCTCGAGCAAGCTTCATGATCGGACCTGGATTCTTTCTTCGGCTTCGGAACATGGACGCCGGATGACGTCTCCAGCGGCGGTCTTCGCGCCGAACCGAATGATAATCCCGGAACGATGGAATCACGATCTTGCCATGCGCCGCACCCGGATTCGCGCGAGCAAGCGCCCTCCGTACACGTTGACGGCCAGACCGGCGAACACCAGCAGCCCGCCGGCCGCCTGCAGCGGCGCGAGTGATTCGCCGAGGAACAGCGCGCCGCTCGCGAGTCCGGACACGGGGATCAGCAAGGCGAACGGCGAGATCAGCCCGGTCGGGTAGCGATGCAAGAGGCCCGCCCACGACGCGAAACCGAACAAGGTCGCGCCCCAGGCGAGAAAAAGCACGCTGGCCCATGTGATGGCGCTCGCCGAGACGACGGCCTGCCATGCCGCGGGGCCGCCCTCGAACGCGTACGACAGCGCCGCCAGCGGCAGCGGGGGCACGAGGCTCGACCAGACGACCAGAGCGAACATGTCGTCGCTGTGCTCACCCGCCGCGCGCTTGGCGACTACGTTGCCGGCCGCCCACGCGAATGCGGCGACGAGGACGAGCGCGAAGCCGGCGAACGTGGCGCTCGCCCCGCCCATCAGCTTGTACGCGGCCAGCAGCACGATCCCGGCGGTGGCGATCGCGGCGCCGACGACGTTCTGCGCATGCAGCCGGTCGCCGAGGAAGGCGATCGCGAGGCCGATGGTGAAGAACACCTGCACCTGGATCACCAGCGACGACAGCCCCGCCGGCATCCCGAGCTTCATTCCTAGAAACAGCAACCCGAACTGGCAGACGCCGATCAGGAAACCGTACGCGACGAGGGGGCGCCACGGTATCCGCGGCCGCCGGATCAGGAACACCAGCGGCACCGCGGCAAACAGGAAGCGCAGCGCGGCGAGCGCGAACGAAGGCACCTCGCGCAGGCCCACCTTGATCGGAACGAACGAGAAGCCCCACACGGCGACGATGGCGAGGGTCAACGCAAAATCGCGCAAGGACAGGTGCGTCTTCAGCGGGCTGCTTTCAGCGTGGACGATGCAAAGGCGCGGACGCGGCACCGGCTGCGGGTCGGTGATCGGCGAGCGGATTCCCGGATTGTAACGGGTCCCCGGCGCCGGCTTTGCCGCCCCGCGAGGCATTCCCGCATTCGCGGCGGCCGAGAAATGAAACGGCTATTCCAAATCAGGCGCGACGCGGAACTTGCGTTTCAATTCGGCCTGGGCCAGAATTATTCGATGCGCGTCGGGCGACCGGCGCCGCTCCGCCAGGACCCCGCGATGCGCAACCCCACTCCGTTTGCCGCCGGCCGCCGGCTCGACGTCATCTGCCTCGGCCGTTTTGCCGTCGACTTCTACGCGCAGCAGATCGGCGCGCGTCTCGAGGACGTGACCAGTTTCGCCAAGTATCTGGGGGGCTCTTCGGCCAACACCGCCTCTGGCTGCGCCCGGCTCGGCCTCAAGGCGGGCCTCATTTCCCGGATCGGCGACGACGGCCTCGGCCGTTTCCTCGTCGAGACCATTGCGCGCGAGGGCTGCGACACGTCCCATGTCAGCGTCGATCCGACGAGGCTCACCGGCGCGGTCGTGCTGGGAATCAAGGACAAGGACACCTTCCCGCTGATTTTCATGCGCGAGAACTGCGCCGACATGGCGATCGAGGACGCCGATGTCGAGGAAGCCTACATCGCGCAATGCCGCGCGCTGCTGATCACCGGCACCCATTTCTCGACCGAGTCCATCAACCGGATCAGCAATCTCGCGCTCGATCGCGCGCGAAAGAACAATGTGCGGACGATCCTCGACATCGACTATCGGCCGGTGCTCTGGGGCCTGACCAAGCGGGGCGACGGCGAGACCCGGTTCATTCCCTCCGACGGCGTCACCGCGCATCTTCAGCGCATCCTGCCCAAGATCGACCTCGCCATCGGCACCCTCGAGGAGTTCAACATCGCCGGCGGCAGCACCGACATCATCGCGTCGCTACGCCGCGTCCGCGAACTGACGCGCGCCACGCTGGTGGTCAAGCGCGGCCCGATGGGCTGCGCGGTAATCGACGGCGTAGTCCCGGCGGCGCTCGACGACGCGTTCAACGGCAAGGGCGTCGAGGTCGAGGTGCTGAACGTGCTCGGCGCCGGCGACGCGTTCTCGGCGGGGTTCCTCTCTGGCTGGGTCCGCGGCGAGGATTACGACGCCTGCGCGCGCTACGCCAACGCCTGCGGTGCGATGGTCGTCTCGCGCCACGGCTGCGCACCGGCGATGCCCACGCGCGTCGAGCTCGACTACTTCCTCGCTCATGCCGATGCGATTCCGCGGCCCGACCAGGACGCCACCCTCACCCGCCTTCACCGCGTAACCGCGCCGAGGACGCCACGCGACGAGATGTTCGTCTTCGCGTTCGACCATCGCAATCCGTTTTTCGAGCTGGCGCGAGAGGCCGGCGCGAGCGAAGCGCGGCTGCCCGCGCTGAAGAAGATGTTCGTGGAAGCGGTCGCCGAAACGGAAAAATCGCTCGGCCTGTCGGGCAAGATCGGAATACTCTGCGACGACCGTTACGGGCAGGACGCGCTCAACGCCGCCACCGGGCGCGGCTGGTGGGTCGGGCGGCCGGCGGAACTGCCCGGCTCCAATCCGCTGGCGTTCGATCGCGGCCGCTCGATCGGCACCACGTTGATCGGCTGGCCGCAGGAGCAGATCGTGAAGTGCCTCGTGCAGTTCCATCCGGACGACGCGGTCGACAACCGGCTGGAGCAGGAAGCGCAGATCCGCGCGCTGCACGAGGCCGTGCAGGCGAGCGGCCACGAGCTGCTGCTGGAGATCATCCCGCCCAAGTCGCTTCCGAGAGCGCCTGACACCGTATACCGTGCACTGAAGCGGCTGTACAACTTGGGCTTCTACCCGGAGTGGTGGAAGCTCGAGCCGATGGGCGCCGCCGAGTGGCAGGCGATCGACGCGCTGATCGCCGAACGCGACCCGTATTGCCGCGGCGTCGTGGTGCTCGGATTGAACGCCCCGATCGCCGAACTTGCCGCCGGCTTCCGCGATGCGCGCCGGAGCCGGGTTTGCCGCGGCTTTGCGGTCGGGCGGACGATCTTCCACGAGCCGTCGCGGCGATGGCTCGCAGGGGAACTCGACGAGCGCGCATTGATCGCGGGTGTGCGCGCGAACTTCGAGACTTTGATCCGCGCGTGGCGCGACGCGCGCGGCGGAGGGTCGCAGCCATGAGTACCACGATCCGATTGACGATGGCGCAAGCGCTCGTCCGCTACCTCGCGGCGCTCCGCGCGGAGACCGGCGACGGCGTCGAACCGCTGTTCGGCGGCGTGTTCGCGATCTTCGGCCACGGCAACGTCGCCGGGGTTGGCGAAGCGCTGTATCGGTATCGCGACGCGCTGCACACGTACCGCGCGCACAACGAGCAGGCGATGGCGCACGCGGCGATCGCGTACGCGAAGGCGCACATGCGCCGCCGGATGATGGCGTGCACGACGTCGATTGGTCCGGGCGCGACGAATCTCGTCACCGCGGCGGCGCTCGCGCACGTCAACCGGCTGCCGGTCCTGCTGCTGCCGGGCGACGTGTTTGCGTCGCGCGCCCCGGACCCGGTGCTGCAGCAGGTCGAGGACTTTCACGACGGCGGCGTATCCGCCAACGACTGCTTCAAGCCCGTTTCCCGCTATTTCGATCGGATTCTGTATCCGGAGCAGTTGCTGACGGCGCTGCCGCGCGCGGTCCACGTGCTGACCGATCCCGCGCTGTGCGGGCCGGTGACGCTCGCGCTGCCGCAGGACGTGCAGGCGATGGCGTACGACTATCCGGATACGTTTTTCGCGCCGTCGGTGGTGAGATTTCGCGCACCGCCGCCGGCGGCGGACGAGCTC
>JAAFGU010000220.1 GCA_010365205.1 Aromatoleum sp.
CCGGCGCGCGACGTCATGCGACGGCGCGATGCGTCGCGCGGCACCTGCGAGCAGTGCGCCGCAGGCCTCGCGCCAGGCCGTGATGTCGAGTCCCCACTGCGCCGGGCGGACGGCGAGACACGCGGTGCAGCCCGCCACGTCCGGCTCGCCGCAGTAGCCGCCGTCGATCGCGTTGAGATGGTATTGCGGGCAGATCGCGTAGTAGTCGTGCAACGTGCAGTCGTACGGCACGCCGATGGCCGCGGGCAGATCGAGAATCGCGCGCGGCAGCAAATGCAGATGATGGAAGTGCAGCCGCGCGACGCCGAGCGTGCGGAGGAGTGCCGCGAGCGCGGGCTGCTCCCCGGGCAGCGTGAAGTGCGCGGCGAAATCGGTGGCGGTGCCCGGAAGGCGGAGCCTGATGGTGTCGCCGGCGGCCGGCTCGAGATAAAGGACGTCGCAGCGGTCGGCGACGAGCATCGCGAGATCGTCCATGTGGCGCCGGACGCCGCCGCCCCAGGGATGCGAGACGAACACGATCAACGGCCGATCCGATTCGACCAGCCGTGCGAGTTCCGCGCGCGGGTGGACGGAGGCGGGGGAGGCGGGGTTCAAGGCAGGCGGCCGGCGGGGGTGGCAAGACAAGCTGCAAAACACGTAACAAGACACGCGCGGCGGGCGGGAGCCACCGCGCAGCCTTTCATTCTAGCCGCGGGGTCGCGGCGACGCGAATCGCGGTACTCAGCCGAGTTCCAGGATCACCGGCTGGTGATCGGAGGCCTGCGTCGCCTGGTCGACCCGCAGCGAGCGAACGCGGGGCCGCAACTCGCCGCCGACGAAGATGAAGTCGCAGTGCTGCTCGCGCGGGTCGTGTCCCATCTTCTGATAGATGCAGAACGTCGACGCGTGCGGCACGCCCGGATGCGCGAGTTCCCAGGCGTCGGCAAGCGGCGGCGTATCGTCGGCGAATGGCGCGAGCATCCGCGCATGTTCCTCGACGTCGGGCTCGTGGTTGAAGTCGCCGGTGATGATCGTCGCCTTCGGCCGCGGGTAGGTCTGGAACGGGCCGCCGTCGTCGATCGTCACCCGCGCGTCGCGCGCATGCCCATGCCCGTCGGCGTAGATCGTGCGCAATGCCTCGACCTGCGCCATCCGTTGCCTGCGCGAATAGTATTCGAGGTGTGTCGTGATCACGCGCACGTCGCCGAACGGCGCCGCGATAACCGCCTCCAGCGCCAACCGCGGCATACCCGCGACTCCCGGATCGGCCGGGTAGGGCAGCAGGTAGCGATAGACCTGATTCACCGGCAGCCGCGACAGGATCATGTTGCCGAACCGCCGGCGCCCGCCGCCCTCGGCCGCGTGGTCGACGGCGACGCCCGGCACCGCGGTGTATCCAGGAAAAAGTGCGGCGAGCAACGCGAACTGGTCCTCGCCCGAACTGCCGGGCAGCCGCGGGCCGGCGAAGTTGTCGGCGATCTCCTGCAGGCACAGCACGTCGGGATCGGCGATTCGCTTCGCCTCCGCCGCAATACGCGCGGGATCGACCTTGAGATCGACGCCGCGGCACCACTGGACATTCCAGGTCATCAGTTTCATCGTATTCCGGCCCTCATGAAGCTCTGCACGAATTGCCGCTGGAACAGCAGGAATGCGACCAGCAGCGGAGCGGTGGTCAGCAGCGTCGCTGCGGTGATGATCGACCAGTCGATGCCCTGGTCGCCCGCCGAGAACACCTGGAGTCCCACGGTCAGCGGTCGCGATTCGACCGAGTTGGTGACGATCAGCGGCCACAGGAAGTTGTTCCAGTGGAAGCTGACGCTGACCAGCGCGTAGGCGAGGTAGACCGGGCGCGCGAGCGGAACGTACACCTTCCACAGCACCTGCAGCGGCGTGCAACCCTCGATGCGCGCCGCCTCGTCGAGCTCGCGCGGCACCGTCTTGAACGTCTGCCGCAGCAGGAAGATCCCGAATGCGCTCGCCATGTACGGCAGCCCGATCGCGACGATCGTGTCCTTCAACCCGAGCAGCGCCATCGTCTGGTAGTTCTCGACGATCAGCACGTCGGGCATGATCATCAGCTGCACCAGCACCAGCGCGAACAGCACCTTGCGCCCGGGAAACTCGAAGCGCGCGAACGCGTACGCGGCGAGCGTGACGACCACCAGCTGGGCCGCGAGGATCATCGTCACCAGCACGATCGTGTTGAGGAAGTAGCGCGCGAACGGCGCGGCGGCCCAGGCCTTGACGAAGTTCTCCAGGGTCAGCGGCGCCGACAGCACGAACCGGGTCGAGAACTCGGCCGGATGGAAGGCGGTCCAGAACGCGTAGACGAGCGGCAGCACCCACAATGCTCCGAGCAGCCACGCCCCCGCGGTCTCCAGCGCGTACGACGAACCCCGCGGCGCGTAGACCTGGCTCACTGGTAGTGCACCCGTCGCTCGAGGAACCAGAACTGCGCCAGCGCCACCACGCCGAGGATCGCGAGCAGCACCATCGTCAACGCCGCGGCGTAGGCCGAGTCCCAGAAGCGGAAGCCGATTTCGTAGATGTAATACAGGAGCAGCGCGGTGGCGTTGTCAGGGCCGCCGCGGGTCATCACGACGATGTGGTCGACCAGGCGGAACGCATTGATCACCGCGTTGACCAGCACGAACAGCGTCGTCGGCATCAATAACGGAAACGTGACGCGGCGGAAGAAGTACCCGCGCGACGCGCCCTCGATCGCGGCCGCCTCGGCGAGGTTCGGCGACATCGACTGCAGCGAGGCCAGGTAGAAGATCATGAAAAATCCGGCCTCCTTCCACACCGTAACCACCATCAGGCAGGCGAGTGCGGTGCTCTTGCTGCCGAGCCAGTTGTGACTGCCCGCGCCGAACGCCCCGAGCACCTGTTCGAGCAGCCCGTACTCCGGCGTGTAGAAGAAGACCCAGATGTTGGCGACCGCGATCATCGGCAGGATCGTCGGCGTGAAATACGCGAGGCGCAGGAAGCCGCGACCGGCGATCCGGCCGTTGACCCACACGGCCATCAGCAGCGCCAGCGCGATCGACGCCGGAATCGTGCCCGCCGCGAACCACAGGTTGTTCGCGAGCGCCTGCCAGAAGATCGGGTCCTCGCCCAACTGCCGGTAGTTGTCCAGCCCGACGAAAACCGCGGCGCGCGAGCCCTTCGGCGTCGAGAAGAAGCTGTGCCACAGCGTCGCCACCGCGGGGTAATGCGTGAACAGCGCGAGCAGCGCCGCCGCCGGCAGCAGCAGCAGCCAGCCGTACAGCCATTGCGTGGTTCGGGTCATCGGATGCGGCGTGCGGTGCTGCGCGCGGTCGGGATTGCGCGCCGCGAAGGGACACCGGCAGCGAGCGCAGGCACCGCCACGTGTCCTGCAAGCATCCACTTCAAGCGCATGGGTCTTACTCCCAGGACGCCCGCCCGCCGGCCGCGCGCGGCGCGCAGCTGGCGGGGGCGATCAGCGACTATTTGTACGACCGCAGCAGCCGCTCGGACTCGCGTTGCGCGTCCTTCATCGCCTGCTCCGGCGTCTTGGTGCCGGTCAACGCCGCCTGCAGCCCGTCGTTGAGCGCCTTGGTGACGCGCTGATTGTCGTGCGTCGACAGTTCGGCCTTGGCGAACGGCAGTTGGTCGCGCGCGACCGCGGCCGCCGGGAATCCGGCGACGTACTGCTTCATCACCGGCGTCTCCCAGGCATCCGCTCTCACCGCGACGTAGCCCGTGTCGATGCCCCACTGCGCGGCGCGTTGCGGCGCGGTCACCCATTTGACGAACTTGAACGCGGCGTCGCGCTGCGCCGGCGTCGATTTCTTGAACAGGTAGAAGTTGCCGCCGCCGGTCGGGCTGCCGCGCTGTTTGCCGGCCGGCAGCATCGCCACGCCGAAGTCGAACTTGGCGTTGTTCTTGACGTTGGTCAGATTGCCGGTGGTCGTCCACATCATCGCGACCTTCTTTTCGAAGAAATCCTTCGGCGTCGTCCCCCACTCGACGATCCCCTCCGGGTGCACCTTGTACTTGTTGACCAGATCGACCCAGTACGTGAGGCCCTCGATGACTTCCGGCGTGTCGTAGTAGGTCTGGGTGCCGGCGGCGTTCATCAGGTTGGTGCCGGCCTGGACGGCGAGCGCCTGGAACAGCCAGTACGGGAAACCCGACGACGGAATCTGCAATCCCCACTGCGTCACCTTGCCCGACGCGTCGCGCCGGGTGAGCTTCTGCGCGTACTCGACCTGCTCCTTCCAGTTGGCGGGCGGCCGGTTCGGATCGAGCCCCGCCTCCTTCAGCATGTCCTTGTTGTAGTACAGGACAATCGTCGAGCGCTGGAACGGAATGCCCCAGGTCTTGCCGCCGGTCTGGCTGTTCTCCATGAAGGCGGGGTAGAAGCTCTTCTGCCACGCCTGATCGTCCGGCGTCCTGATGAGTTCGTCGAACGGAATGATAGCGTCCTCGTCGATCAGCGTGAACATGTCGGTCGACAGCAGGATCGACATCACTGGCGGCTCGCCGCTCTTCACCGCCGTCAGCGCCTTGGTGATCGACTCCTGGTAGCTGCCCGAATAGATCGGCTTGAGCTTGATTCCCGGGTTCTCCTTCTCGAAGTCGGCGGCGTAGCCGTCGATGATCTTGGTGATCGGGCCGCCGACGGCGACGGGGTAATAGAACGAGACTTCGACCGGCGCCTGTGCGAGCGCGGCGAAGGGCAGCAGCGCGCAGGCAAGCGACGCGGCGAGGCCGCGCGCGGCGCGGGCAATCGTTTTCACAAACATGGATCCCTCCTCTGGCAAGACAAAAAGCGTTTTATGTTACGCGAACATCGTG
>JAAFGU010000221.1 GCA_010365205.1 Aromatoleum sp.
AGCGACACGTAGAGATCGCCGAAAAGGCCGGGGTCGATCGCGGCCTCGGTCATCGGCATCCCGCTCGCGTTGTAGACGCGTTTCTCCGGGTTCATCGTCTCGACGTGCGTGCCGTTGAGGCTGACGTCGAACGCGCCGCGCGCGGCGCGATAGTTGGGGCCCATGCGGTCGATGACGCCGTCGAAGCGGAACGTGTAGCCGCCGACGGTCACTTTGTCACCCACGTCCATCCGCACGTCGCGCTCGGACTCGTAGCCCTTCACCATCGTGACGCCGACAATGAAGACGGCGACCCCGAGATGGGCGACGACCATCCCCCAGTAACTGCGCGGCTGGCGCACGATTTTCGTCCAGACACCGCCCCCGGTGGAGAGGCCGCTCATCCGCTCTTTGACGTTGACGAACGTCGTGGCGACGATCCAGAGTGCCAGCAGCAGCCCGAAGCTCACCATCGGCGTCCACTTGCCGGCGGCGAACGGCAACAGCAGCGCGGTGACAAGGCTGACCGCCAGCGCCCAGCGCAGGCGCAGCCAGAGATCGGGCAGCTTCGCCTCTTTCCAGCGGGCAAGCGGGCCGACGCCCATCAGGAACACCAGCGGCGTCATCACCGGAACGAATACCGTGTCGAAGTACGGCGGCCCGACCGAGATCTTGCCCATCGCCATCGCATCGAGAAACAGCGGGTACAGCGTGCCCAGCAGCACCGAGCATGCGGCGACGACCAGGAGCAGGTTGTTGCCGAGCAGCATCGACTCGCGCGACACCGAGTCGAAGCGGCCGCCCTTGCTCACCTTCGGCGCGCGGATCGCGAACAGCACGAGCGAACCGCCGATGACGATGGTCAGGAACGCGAGGATGAATACTCCGCGCTTCGGGTCGGTCGCGAACGCGTGCACCGAGGTCAGCACGCCGGAGCGCACGAGGAAGGTGCCCAGCAGCGACAGCGAAAACGCGCAGATCGCGAGCAGCACCGTCCATGCCTTGAAGGTGCCGCGCTTTTCGGTTGCCGCGAGCGAATGGACGAGCGCGGTGCCGACGAGCCACGGCATGAACGACGCATTCTCGACCGGGTCCCAGAACCACCAGCCGCCCCAGCCCAGTTCGTAGTACGCCCACCAGCTGCCGAGCATGATGCCGCAGGTGAGGAAGCACCATGCGAGCGTCGTCCACGGCCGCGACCAGCGCGCCCACGTCGCATCGAGGCGGCCGCCGATCAGCGCTGCGAGCGCGAACGAGAACGCCACCGAGAATCCGACATAGCCCATGTAGAGCAGCGGCGGGTGAAACACCATCCCCGGGTCCTGCAGCAAGGGGTTCAAGTCGCGCCCGTCCGCCGCGGCCGGGAAGAGCCGCTCGAACGGGTTCGACGTGAGCAGCAGGAAGAGCAGGAAGCCGCTGCTGACGAGTCCCATCACGCCGAGCACGCGGGCGACCATCTCGTCGGGCAGGTGGCGGCTCCTCAACGTGACCGCCACCGTCCAGATGCCGAGCATGAACACCCACAGCAGCATCGAGCCTTCATGCGAGCCCCAGGTCGCCGCGATCCGATAGTGCAGCGGAAGCTGCGAGTTCGAATTGGTCGCGACGTTGAGGACCGAAAAGTCGTTGCTGACGAACGAGTACGCGAGGCACCCGAACGCGAACGCGACGAACAGGAACTGTCCTTGCGCGACCGGGCGCGCCAGCGCGGTCCACGCGGGGATGCGCTTCGCGGCGCCGATCAGCGGCAGCGTGCCCTGGATGGTGGCCAGCAGCAGCGCCAGGATCAGGGCGAAATGGCCGAATTCGGGAATCATCGATGGCTCCGGGGCTTCATGGTTTGAAGGACTTCGCGGCTTGGTCCAGCACCGCGCGGTTGTCGGCCATCCGCCCTTGCGCCTTGGCCAGCGCTTCGGCCGCCGCGGGCGGCATGTAATTTTCGTCGTGCTTCGCCAGCACCTCGGTCGCGTGAAACGCGCCATCGGGCCCGAGCTTGCCCTGCGCAACGACGCCTTTGCCCTCCTTGAAGAGGTCAGGGAGGATCCCCGTGTAGACGACCGGGACCGTCTTCGCGGTATCGGTGACGTTGAAGCGCACGGTCAGTCCGTCGGACTCGCGCTTGACGCTCCTTTCCTCGACCAGTCCGCCGATCCGGAACGCGCGGCCCTGCGGCGCGCGGTTCTCGACGATGTCCGTCGGCGAGAAGAAGAACACGAGGTTCGACTGGAACGCGTTCAGCACAAGCGAAACGGCGCCGGCGAGCACCAGCACGCCGGCACCGATCCACAGGAAACGCCGATGGCGCGGTTTGAGGGTCATGCGTGGCCTCTCGGAAATAGCGATGTCGTCGCTTCGGGCACGGTGAGCCGCGCCTCTTCGACGATCGTCTTGCGGCGCGAGCGCACGGAGCGGATTTCGAGGCCGATCACGACGGCCATCGCCGCGTACGAACTCCACACGTAAAAGCCGTAACCGCCCATTGCCAGGAATTCGCTCATGCGTTTTTCACCTCGGCCAGATTGCCCACCCATGCCGCGCCGCGTTCGCGGTCGATCATGATCGTCCGCACGCGCGCGAGCACGACGGCGATCGAATAGAACCACGCGGCGAACGACATGATCAGCATGCCGCTGACCATGATCGCGGCCATCTTCGGCGCCGCCGTCATGCTGATCGACGAGCCCTGGTGCAGCGTGTTCCACCATTTAACCGAGAAGTAGATGATCGGCACGTTGACCACGCCGACCAGCGACAGCACGCCGCAGGCGCGATCGGCCCGGCGCGGATCGTCGATGGCGTTGCGCAGCGCGATGACGCCGAGGTACAGGAACAGCAGGATCAGTTCGGACGTCATCCGCGCGTCCCACGCCCAGTAAGTGCCCCAGGTCGGACGGCCCCAGAACGCGCCCGTCCACAGCGCGATGAACGTCATCAGCGCGCCGGTCGGCGCGATCGCCTGCGCCATCATCGCCGAAACCCGCGTGTTGAAGCCCAGCGCCAGCGCGCTCCAGATCGCCATCACCACGTAGAGGAACATCGACAGCCAGGCGGTGGGGACGTGAATGAAGATGATCCGGTACGCGTCGCCCTGCTGGAAATCGGTCGGCGCGACGACGAGGCCGACGTAGAGCCCGATTGCGGCGAGGATCGCGGCCATCCACGCGAACCACGGGATCAGCCGTCCGGCGAGCGGAAAGAACGTCACGGGGGAGGCGTATTTGAACCAGTTGATCGAAGCCATCGGGGGTGTCAGGTCAAAGCGTTGATCCAGGTCGTCAATCCAGGGCAATGCGCACTGCGGCGGTGGCCGCGAACGGCGCTCCGACGACGGCGACCAGCAACCCTGCGCCCAGCAGGGAAAGATTGGCGGTGGCACCCAGACCGGCGCGCACCGCATCCACCGACCCGGCGCCGAAGATCAGCACCGGGACGTACAGCGGCAGGATCAGCAGCGCCAGCAGGCTGCCCCCTGCGCGCAGACCCAGGGTCAGCGCCGCGCCGATGGCGCCCAGCAGCGACAGGATCGGCGTGCCGACCAGGAGCGCCGCCGCCAGCACGAACCCCGATTCGGCGTCCATCGCATATTGGACGCCGAGCAGCGGCGCCAGCAGCGCGACCGGCAGTCCGGTCGTCAGCCAGTGCGCCAGTATTTTACCGGATACCAGCGCCTCCAGCGGATACGGCGAAAGCGCGATCTGTTCCAGCGTGCCGTCGGCGTAGTCGCTGGCGAAAAGCCGTGGCAGCGACAGCAGCGAGGCGAGCAGCGCCGCAACCCAGAGCACGCCCGGGCCCATCGTCGCCAGCAGATTGCGCTCAGGCGTCGTCGCCAGGGGAAACAGCGATACCACGATGATGTAGAACAGCAGCTGGACGCCGAGTTCCGCCCGCGAGCGCAACGCGATTCGAAGGTCGCGCGAGAGCGACCATCGGATGCCCGGGAGTATGGCGCCGGCGGAGACCGCGGTGGCCGGGTTTGCGTGCTTCGTCACGGAACTCACGCGAGATTGAGCGAGCGGACTCGCGTTGCGGGCAGGTCCAGCGGCGCATGGGTGGCGGCGACGACCAGACCGCCTGCTTCGAGATGGCCGGTGATCATTTGCGAGAGCAGCGCGGCGCCGCTGCCATCGAGTGCGGTCACCGGCTCGTCGAGAATCCACAGCGGACGCGCGTAGAGCGTCAGCCGCGCGAGGCCGATTCTTCGCCGCTGTCCCTGCGACAGCACCCGCGCCGGCAGCGAGCGCTGCCGCAACAGTCCGACGCCGTCGAGGGACCGCAGCATGGCGTCGCGCGAGACCGTCGCGCCGGCGAGCGCGACCATCGACCCCAGGTTCTCTTCGGCGGAGAGCTCGTCCTTCAGTGCCGGCAGATGCCCCGCGAACGCGACCTCGGCGCGGACCGCCGGCGAGAATGGCGCGACCGCGACGCGGTTCCAGCGAATCTGCCCGTCCGACGGCATGGACAGGCCGGCGAGCATCCGCAGCAGCGTCGTCTTGCCGGTGCCGTTGGCGCCCGTCACCACCAGCGCCTGCCCGGATTCGATCCGGAACGACAGTCCGCTGAACAGGCGCGCCAGGCCGCGGCGCGCCGCAAGGTCGAGCGCTTCTAGCATAGGATTCGGCGGGCGGACGGGCGGGGATCGAATTGGACGCCGCGGATTCGGCGCCACTCGGAGGTGGCGCTCGGCGCTGGCGCTCGGGCTTTGAAGGTGCCAATTATAGCCGGCGAGGGGTTTCCGGCTTTGCGCCGGATCAAGCCGGACCCGAACCGGCCGCGCCGCGCGGG
>JAAFGU010000222.1 GCA_010365205.1 Aromatoleum sp.
TAGCGCCGCGGCAATTCGCCGCAGGGCGCGACGCGAACGCGTTATGACCTGGGTCAAACTACGGCGCCACATTGCGGTGATAGCATCGTCTTGCCGTATTCAGTTCACCCTTTCATTCAGGCATGCGTCTTGCGCGCGTCGCGCGGCGGCCATCGTATAGGTAAGGAGCTATCATGAAGTCGATGTTGCTGGTGTCGTTGGTGGCGGCGGGATTGGCCGTCGCGGGTGCGGCAAACGCCGCGGGCGAGGCCGATCTCGCGCAGAAATCCGGATGCATGACGTGCCACGCCGCGGACACGAAGAAAATCGGTCCGTCGTTCAAGGACATCGCCGCGAAGTACAAGGGCAAGGCAGGCGCCGACGCGGCGCTGGTCACCGCCCTCGACACCGGCAAGGGTCACTCGAAGTCGAAGGCATCGAGCGACGACAACAAGGCGCTCGTGAAGTGGATTCTTTCGATGTGAGGAGCCAAAATAGGGGACGGACCACGTTTTCCTTCAGCAGTTTGGTTTGACGCGGGCGGCAGCGGAAAACGTGGTCCGTCCCCTGTTTCGCGGCCATGTTACGATTGTTCCCAGGAGCGTTGTTCGCGTCCGGATGGAAATCGATCCGCGACAACAGGGGGCTTCGCCCACAGATGTAAGGAGTGCGGTGATGACATTGCGCGTTGTGTCGGGACTGATCGGATTGGTGGTGAGCTTGCTGCTGCAAGGTGCGGCGCTCGCACAGCCTACGACCTATGTCTACAGCGGAACCAACTACGTGGCGCCGACAGGCACGTTCACGACTGGCATGCGCATCTCGGGCTCGTTCACGACAGCGAACCCGCTGCCCGCAAACATGCCGTTCACCGCGATCGGACCGGCGGGCGACGGACGTGCCATAGCCTGGTCGTTCTCCAACGGGATCAGCACCTTCACGCAGGCCAACTCGTCGGAGCTTTACGGCCAGTCAAGCTATTTCGGAGTTGCCACGGATTCGCTCGGCAATATCTCAACTTACACGTTTGGACTCGTGTCCCCGCTGCCGCCTCATTCGGTAGGCACGACGATTGAGTTCATGTACATCCTGGCGAACGCGCAGATCCAGGCGCTGAACCAGGCCGTGTGTGCCGGCGTGACGGCGAACCTGTGCACCAACTTGCCATTTGCGGGCACCGGGACGGTTGCCGAGAACGCCGAGAGCGGCTCCTTCAGGCCCAATTTCCAGGCCCCCCAGGTCCCGGTTCCGACGCTATCCGAAGGGGCGCTGTTCGTCCTGGCCGCGTTGCTCGGGCTGCTCGGGCTGATCGGGGTCAACGCCCCGTTGCGCAGCGCCAGGCCCGACCGCTGATCGGCACGAAATAGCGAAATAAGGGACCGACCACGTTTTCAGTCGCCGCTCGCGTCAAACCAAACCCGAAATACGGGACGCACCACGTTTTCCGCCGCCGTGCGGCGGCGGAAAACGTGGTCCGTCCCTACCGCTATTCCAGGGTCATCAGACTGGCGTTGCCTCCGGCCGCTGCGGTATTAACGCTGATCGAACGTTCGGCGAGCAAACGCTCGAGCACGTAGCCGGCGTCTCCGGCGGCGAGCTCGACCGGGGTCAGGCACTGCGACGTCACGATCGGACCTACCCGCGCAGCCAGTTTCCGGTGCCACTGCACGAACGCTTCCTGCTCGCCCTCGAACAACGCGCCCTCGAATTCATCGGCCGCTCTTTCGGGAGAGCCGGTCAGGAGGCGCATCCGCGGCCGCAGCTCCGCAGGCAGCTCGGCGCGGACCGCCGATGTAACGTCGTTCTCGACGAAGCAGCCGTCATTGCCGGTGGCGATGATCGCGGCGAGCTGCGCCAGTGCTCCCTGCCGTGATTGCGCGCGGCAGAGCACCGTGCCCCGCGGATGCAGTTCGTAGGTGTTCTGTTCCCCGGTGGGGCCCGCCAACGCTATCCGTGCGCCCAAGGCCGACGCGTCGAGATGGCGGGTCGTGATGCGGGCCGCGTGGTCTTCTCCGCGCGCGACCAGCCAGTCGCGGTAGATGCGCAGTTCGTCCAAGGCTCGTTCGTCGCGCTGCGGCACGCAGGCAAGCGGGGCGGTGCACTCCGCCAGAAGACGGCGCAGGTACAGCGGTCCGCCGGCCTTGGGGCCGGTTCCCGACAACCCCTCGCCGCCGAAGGGCTGGACGCCGACGACCGCACCGACCATGTTGCGGTTGACGTAGATGTTGCCGGCCCGTGCGCCGTCGATCACGCGCTTGATCGTTTCATCGATGCGGCTGTGCACGCCGAACGTCAATCCGTAACCGGTCGCACGAATGTCGGCGAGCAGGGCGTCGAGCCCGGCCCGCCGGAAGCGCACGACATGCAGCACCGGCCCGAAGACCTCCTTGCGCAACGCATTGATGCTGTCGAGTTCGATGATGGTCAGCGGCACGAACGTCCCTTCGGCGCACGCGGCGGGCAACGGCTGCCGGTGCACCGGATAGCCACGCGCGATCATCTCTCCGACGTGACGTTCGATGTTCCCGCGTGCATCGTCGTCGATGACCGGTCCGACATCCGTGTCGAGGCGGTCAGGATTGCCGACGCGCAGTTCGCGCATCGCGCCCTTGATCATCAGCAACACCGTGTCCGCGATTTCCTCCTGCAGGCAGAGCACGCGCAGCGCCGAGCAGCGCTGGCCGGCCGAGTCGAAGGCCGACTGCAGCACGTCCTGCACCACCTGTTCCGGCAACGCGGACGAATCGACGACCATCGCGTTCTGGCCCCCGGTTTCGGCGATCAGCGGAATGGGACGCCCATCGGCGCCGACCCGTTGCGCCAGCGTGCGCGCGATCGACTGCGCCACGGCGGTCGATCCGGTAAACAACACCCCTTGCGTGCGCGCGTCGGCGATCAACGCCGCGCCGACCGATTCGCCGGGTCCGGGCAGCAATTGCACGACATCCGCGGGCACGCCGGCTTCGCGCAGGATGCGGATCGCCTCCGCGGCGATCAGCGGCGTCTGCTCGGCGGGCTTGGCCACGACCGGATTGCCGGCCGCGAGCGCCGCGCTCACCTGGCCGAGAAAGATCGCCAGCGGAAAGTTCCACGGGCTGATGCAAACCACCGGTCCGAGCGGCCGGTGCGTGGAGTTGCCAAAATCGCGCCGGATCTCCGCCGCGTAGTAACGCAGGAAATCGACCGCCTCACGGACCTCGGCGACCGCGCTCGGAAAGCTCTTCCCGGCCTCGCGGACGAGGAGTCCCAGCAATGTCGGCATCCGGTCCTCGAGTGCCGTGGCCGCTCGTTCGAGGCACGCGGCACGCTGAGGCACCGGGGTCGATCGCCACGCCGGCGCCGCATTCGCCGCATGCAGCAGCGCGGCATCCGCATCGGCGGCATCGGCTTCGATCACGCCGCCGACCCGGTCGCGTCGATCCGCAGGATTGCGGACGTCCCGCCACGCACGATCCTCGATGGTGCGATCCGCGAGCATCGGCGCCGCGCGCCATTCGCGGTGCGAACTCTCGCGCAGCGTCCGCGCGAGCGATGCGAGCACGTGCTCGTCCGTCAGGTCCATCCCGGCCGAGTTGCTCCGCTCGCTCCCGAAGAGGGCGCGCGGCAGCGGGATCCTGGCGTGCGGCGCACCCACGGGAGTAATCCGTTCTGCCAGTACCACGGGATCTGCGATCAGGTCGTCGATGCTGACCGCGGGATCGGCGATCTGGTTGACGAACGAGGAGTTGGACCCGTTCTCGAGCAGTCGGCGCACGAGGTAGGCGAGCAGCGTCTCGTGCGTGCCGACCGGCGCATAGATGCGGCAGGGCCGGTCAAGCCGGCCGGCAGCCACCGCGCCGACGACTTCCTCGTACAGCGGTTCTCCCATCCCGTGCAGGCACTGGAATTCGTACTGGCCGGCATAAAAACTGCCGCCTGCGAGGTGGTAGATCGATGCGAGGGTGAGCGCGTTGTGCGTGGCGAATTGCGGGTAGATCGCATCGGGCGCCGCGAGCACCCGCTTCGCGCAGGCGATGTAGCACACGTCGGTGTGGATCTTGTGCGTATAGACGGGGTAATCCGCGAGGCCGTCGACCTGTGCGCGCTTGATCTCGGCGTCCCAGTAAGCGCCCTTGACGAGCCGCAGCATCAGCCGGCGCCGGCTGCGGCGCGCGAGGTCGATCATCCAGTCGAGCACGAACGGCGCGCGCTTCTGGTACGCCTGGACGACGAACCCGATCCCGTTCCAACCGGTGAGATCGGGATCGAGGCACAGCGCTTCCACCAGATCGAGCGAAAGTTCCAGCCGGCTCGCTTCCTCCGAGTCGATGTTGAAGCCGATGTCGTAGCGTCGCGCGAGTATCGCCAGGCTCCGCAGCTGCGGCAGCAGTTCGGCATTCACGCGCTGCCGCTGGGCGCGCACAAAGCGCGGATGCAGCGCCGAGAGCTTGAGCGAAATGCCGGGGCCCTCGTAGATTCCGCGTCCGGCCGAGGCGCCGCCGATGGCGTGAATCGCCCGTTCATAGTCGACGTAGTAGCGGCGGGCGTCGCTCTGCGTGGTCGCCGCTTCACCCAGCATGTCGTACGAATGGCAGAACCCTTTCGCCTCCTGCTTGCGGCCGGTGGCGAGCGCTTGCTCGATCGTCTCGCCGGAGACGAACTGCTCGCCGAGAAGCCGCATGCCGAGGTCCACCGCCTTGCGGATCAGCGGCTCGCCGCCTTTCGCAATCAGGCGCGTCAGGGCAGACGCCAGCGTCGTCTCGCTCGACGTGGCGACCAGCTTGCCGGTGATCATCAGCCCCC
>JAAFGU010000223.1 GCA_010365205.1 Aromatoleum sp.
AGGCGGCCGCGGCGGCGCTGGTCGAGGAAGCGATGCCGGGCACCTACCTCACCGTATCGTCGACGCTGCTGCCGTCGATCCGTTTCTACGATCGCCTGTCGACGACCGCGCTCAATTCGTACGTCGGCCCGAAACTCAACCACTATCTCGAGCAGCTGGTCGCCCGGCTGCGGGACGCCGAATTCCGCGGCCTGCTGCTGATCATGCAGAGCAACGGCGGCGTGATGGCGCCGGAGATCGCGCGGAGCAAGGCGGCGCTGACGCTGCTGTCGGGACCCGCCGGTGGGCCGGTCGCGGGCCTGTTCTACGCCAAAGCGCTGGGGCGGAACACGGCGATCACGACCGACATGGGCGGCACCAGTTTCGAAGCGTCAGTCGCGGTCGACGCGCCGATCCTCGTCAACGACGGCGAGATCGCGCGCCACAAGATCGCGTTGCCGATGCTCGACATCCACACGATCGGCGCGGGCGGCGGCTCGATCGGCTGGATCGATCCCGGCGGCATGCTGCGTATGGGCCCGCAAAGCGCGGGCGCCGACCCCGGTCCGGCCTGCTACATGAAGGGCGGAACGCTGCCGACCGGAACCGACGCGAATCTTGTGCTGGGCTACCTCGACCCTGCGTACTTCGCCGGTGGCCGGATGCGGCTTTCGGTCGACGCGGCGAAGGACGCGATCGCCCGCCGCATCGCCGGACCGATGGGCCTGTCGATCGAGGACGCGGCCGCGGGGATGTTCCGCGTGGTCTGCAACAACATGGCGCAGGGCGTGCGCGAAGTGACGATCAAGCGCGGTTACGACCCGCGCGAGTTTCCGTTCATCGCCGCCGGCGGCGCCGGCCCCATCCACTCGTGCCAGATCTGCAACGAGCTCGAGATCCCGCTGCAGATCGTGCCGCGAGAATCCTCGGTGCTCTGCGCGATGGGCATGCTGCTGTCCAACCTCCAGCACGATTTCGTCCGCACCTTCGTCGCCGGCCTGGCGACGCTCGACTGGGCGCGGCTCGCCGCGCTGGTCGACGACATGACCGGCGAAGGCGAGCGGCAGCTCGCCGCCGAGCGGATCCCGGCGCACCGCCGCGCATACACGGTGAAGCTCGACTGCCGCTACGTCAAGCAGTACCACGAGGTGAGCGTCGAAGTGCCGCGCGAGACGATCCGCGCGCGGGACGGCGCCGCCGTCGCGCAGGGGCTGCACCGCGAGCACAATCGTCTGTACGGCTATTCGCTCGAGCACGAGAAGGCGCCGATCGAGATCATCAACGTCCGCGTGCAGGCGGTCGGCAGCACCGACAAGCCGCGCCATCCCGAAGACGAATGGTCCGGTGCCAACGCCGCGTCGGCGCAGAAGAGCCGGCGCAATGCATACGTCCCGGAGGACAACGCGTTTCGCCCGGTGCCGGTCTACGACGGCCACAGCCTCCACTTCGGCCAGCGCATCGTCGGGCCGGCGATCATCGAGGAAGTGACGACCGCGGTGGTGCTCACCGGGTCCTGGGACGCGATCGTCGACAAGTTCGGCTCGTTCGTGCTGCACCGGAAGGGGCGCGAGGACCTGATCGAAGGGGTCCTCGCCGCGCGCAAACAGGAGGTGACGACATGAAGATCGACCCGATCCTGCTGTCGGTGTATGCGCGCACGTTCAAGTCGATCACCGACGAGATGAGCCTGTCGATGGAGCAGACGACGCGCTCGCCGATCCTGTGCGAGGCGAAGGACTTCGTCACCGGCCTCTACGACGCCGACGGCCGGATGCTGGAGCAGACCGAGAACCTGCCGATCCTCGCGTTCTCGCTGGCGCCGGTGTGCAAGTATCTCCGGCAGTACTTCGGCGACGAGATCTACCCGGGCGACGTCATCTTTCACAACGACGTGTTCAGCCTGGGCAATCAGAACAACGACGTCGCTGCCTTCAAGCCGGTGTTCTTCGAGGGCCGGCTCGTCGGCTGGACCGCGGTGAAGGGACACCAGGCCGACATCGGCGGCGCCGTCGCCGGCGGCTACAACCCGAACGCGACCGAAGTCTGGCAGGAAGGCCTGCGCATCCCGCCGGTCAAGGTGATCGAAAAGGGCAAGCTGCGCAAGGACGTGTGGGAGCTGATCTTCGCCAACATCCGGTTCGACATCGTCCGCCACGACATGCAGGCCGAGATCGGCGCCTGCACCATCGGCGAGCGGCGCCTCATCGCGCTGCTGGAGAAATACGGCGTCGACCATTTCGACGCGCACAAGATGGCGCTGTTCGAGGCGACGCGGCGGATGATGGAGGCCGAGATCGGCAAGATCCCCAACGGCCGCTACTCGGGCGAGGGGCGCGTCTACTACGACGGCCGGCACGAGGGATCGAAATTCACGATCCGCGTCGACATCGACGTCAGCGACCGCAAGATCAGGTTCGACTACTCTCGCACCGATGCGCAGACGAACGGCTTCGTCAACGGCACGTTCACCTCTAGCGCGTCGGCGACGATCCTGACGCTCTTGCAGATGATCAACCCGGACATCCCGCACAACGAGGGGATGGTCGAGGCGATCGAGATCGTGATCCCCGAGGGGACGATCCTCAACGCGTCGTACCCGAAGGCGACGACATTCGGCAACCACCTGTGCCCGCCGAACGCCGACGCGATCCAACGGGCGCTGGCACCGGCGATGCCCGATCGCGTGACCGCCGGGTGGAACAACCTGCTCTGCTCGCTCACCACCGGCATCGACCCGGAAAAGAACGACAAGTACGTCGACATCGGCTTCATGGGCCTCAAAGGCGGCTCCGGCGCGATGCGCGGCGTCGACGGCTACGACCACATCGGGATGATCGATGCGTCGGGCGGGCTGCTCGACCAGGACTACGAGATGTTCGAGCAGCAGACTCCGCACCTGCTGCTCAAGCACGAGCTCCTGCCCGATTCCGCGGGCGCCGGCCAGTGGCGCGGCGGCCTCGGCGTGGAAACGTTGTTCCGGATCGGTTCCGACGACACCCAGCTCGTCACGTTCGGCGACGGCGATTTCGAGCCCGCGTCGGGTCTGTTCGGCGGCGGCAATGGCACGCTCAACTTCATCCGCCTTACCTACCCGGACGGACGCACGGTGACGCCGAAGAACAAGGACCTGATCACCGGCGTGCCGAAGGGAACGATTTACCACCAGCAGGCGGGCGGCGGGGGCGGCTACGGCGATCCGGCGAAACGCGACCGTGCGGTGCTGCACGAGGAAGTGAAGAACGGCGTCGTCTCGGCGCAGGCCGCGCGCGACCTCTACGGTTTGGCCGAGGACGCCTAGCCAACCATGGACTTCGAGCTCACTCCCGAGCAGCGGCAGATCCGCGATCTGTTCGCACGCTTCGTCGACGCCGAGGTGGCGCCGCGGGCCGCGGCGATCGACGCGGCGCACGCGTATCCGCGGGAGGCGATGCGCCAGCTCGCGGAACTCGGATTTTTCGCGATGCGCTATCCGGAGAACGTCGGGGGCCTCAACCTCGACCTCGCGACGTTCTCGCTGGCACTCGCCGAGATCGCGCGCGGTTCGATGTCGCTCGCCGGCTGCGCGGCGATGCAGGCGCTGATGGGGACGAAGTTCCTGCACCTCCTCGGCAACGACGAGATCGTCGCGCGGCTGTTCAAGCCGGCGCTTGCCGCACAGAAGATCGGGGCAATCTGCATGACCGAACCCAACGCCGGGTCCGATCTGGACAGCATCGCGACGACGGCCACGCGGGTCGCAGGCGGGTACGTGTTGAACGGGCAGAAGACGTGGGTCACCGCCGCGCCGGTCGCGGACTTTTTCACCGTGTTCGCGCGGGCGGGCGACGCGCGCAAGCTGACGATATTCCTGGTCGAACCCCATTTCCCGGGACTTATCGTCGGGCGCGCCATCGACAAGATGGGCGTGTGGGCGCTGCCGACTTCCGAACTCGCGCTCGACGGCTGCTTCGTCCCGGACAGCCATCGCTTAAGCCGCACGGAGGGCGACGGGGAGGAGCACCTGCGGCAGACGCTGGCCGAAATCCGGATCATCACCGGCGCCATGGCGCTGGGCGTCGCGCGCGCGGCGCTCGACGAGGCGGTGCGTTACGCCGGAGAGCGGCAGCAGTTCGGCAAGCCGATCAACCGCTTCCAGGCGATCCAGATCAAACTCGCCGACATGGCCACCGACTACGAAGCGGCCGTGCAGCTCGTCCGCTACGCCGCGTGGCGCCTGGACAGCGGCGCGCCGCACCACAAGGAGGCCGCGATGGCGAAGCTCTTCGCGACCGAGGCCGCGGCGCGCATCTGCGACCAGGCGGCGCGCGTGCTCGCGTCCTACGGCTATGCGATGGAGTATCCGGTGCAGCGCTATCTGCGCGACGTGCGGTTCACGCTGATCGGCGGCGGCACCAGCGAGATCCTGCAGCTCATCATCGCCAAGGAGATGACGAGGTGAATCGATGACGATGACAATGGCGACACGAACGATGCCGATCAAGGTGGTGCTGGCGAAGCCGGGCCTCGACGGACACGACCAGGGCGCCAAGATCGTCGTCCGCGCGCTGATGGCGGCCGGGATGGAGGTGATCTATACCGGCCTGCGGCAAACACCCGAGGCCGTCGCCGAGATCGCGCTGCAGGAGGACGTCGACGTGATCGCGCTGTCCAGCATGGCCGGGTCGCACCTCGCGTTCTGCCGGCGGCTGAAGCCGCTGCTCGAAGCGGCCGGACTCGACGACAAGCTGTGGATCATCGGCGGCAACCTGC
>JAAFGU010000224.1 GCA_010365205.1 Aromatoleum sp.
GCGCGGCGTTCCCACCGAAGGAGAGGTTCCATGGCAGGTTCCACCGTAGTTTCGATCGGGCTGACCGTGAACGGCAAGGCGGTCAGCGCGGAGGTCGATCCGCGCATGTTGCTGGTCGAACTCCTGCGCACGCGGCTTGGCCTGACCGGCACCCACGTCGGCTGCGACACCGCCCAGTGCGGGGCGTGCACGGTGCACGTGAACGGGCAGGCGGTGAAGGCGTGCACGATTCTGGCGGCGCAGGCGCAGGGGGCGGCGGTGACCACGATCGAGGGGCTGGCGGCGGCGGATGGCGCGATGCACCCGATGCAGGCGGCGTTCAAGGAGTGCCATGGACTGCAGTGCGGGTTCTGCACGCCGGGCATGGTGATGAGCGCGATCGACCTGGTCGGGCGCCACCCGAAGGCGTCGGAGCAAACGATCCGCGAGCAGCTCGCGGGCAATTTCTGCCGGTGCACCGGCTATCACAATATCGTCAAGGCGGTGAAGCAGGGTGCTGCCGCCATGGGTCTATAGGAGCGCGCGATGGGTGCCAGCGATCAGAGCGTAATTGGCCAGTCCGTACGGCGCAAAGAGGATTACCGTTTCCTGACCGGGGCCGGCCACTACACCGCCGACGTCTACCCGCAGCACCATACGCATGCGTATTTCCTGCGCTCGCCGCACGCGCACGCGAAGATTGGAAAGATCGACACCGCGAAGGCGAAGGCCGCGACGGGGGTACTTGCCGTGTTCACCGGCGCCGATCTGACCGGCGTCAACGGACTGCCCTGCGGCTGGCTCATCACCGGTTCCGACGGCAAGCCGATGAACGAGCCGCCGCATCCGGTGCTCGCGCAGGGGAAGGTGCGCTACGTGGGCGACCCGGTGGCGCTGGTGGTTGCCGAGACGCCGAATCAGGCGAAGGACGCCGCCGAGCTGATCGAGGTCGACTATGAGGTGCTGCCGGCGGTGGTCAACTGCGTCGCTGCGCTGAAGGCGGGGGCGCCGCAGATCCACGAGCAGGCGCCGGGCAACAAGTGCTACACGTGGGCACTCGGGGACAAGGCGGCGGTCGAGGCCGCGTTCGCCAAGGCCGCGCACGTGACCCGGCTCGACATCGTCAACAACCGGCTGATTCCGAACGCGATCGAGCCGCGCGCCGCGGTCGCGACCTACAGCCGCGCCGACGACAGCTACGAGCTGTACGTCGCCAATCAGAACCCGCACGTCGAGCGCCTGCTGATGGGGGCGTTTGTGCTGGGGCTGCCCGAGCACAAGTTGCGGGTGATCGCGCCGGACGTGGGCGGCGGCTTCGGCTCGAAGATCTTCCTTTACGCCGAAGAGACGGCGATGGTGTGGGCGTCGAAAAAGGTCAATCGTCCGATCAAGTGGACCGCCGAGCGCAGCGAATCGTTCCTGACGGACGCCCACGGCCGCGACCACGTGACGCGCGCGGAGCTGGCGCTGGACGGGGACGGCAAGTTCCTGGCGATGCGGGTGCATACGGTGGCCAATCTGGGCGCCTATTTATCGACGTTCGCGCCGTCGGTGCCGACGATCCTGTACGCGACGCTGCTGGCCGGTCAGTACACGACGCCGGTGATCTACGCCGAAGTCACCGGGACGTTCACCAACACGGCGCCGGTGGACGCCTACCGCGGCGCCGGCCGGCCGGAAGCGACGTACGTCGTCGAGCGGCTGGTGCACCAGGCCGCGGTGGATACCGGCATCGCGCAGGACGAGATTCGACGCCGCAATTTCATCAGGACGTTCCCCTACCAGACGCCGGTTGCACTGTGCTACGACACGGGCAACTACGACCAGACGCTGGACGAGGCGATGACCATCGCCGACGTCGCCGGATTTCCGGCGCGCAAGGCCGAGGCCAGAAAGCGGGGCAAGCTGCGCGGCATCGGTTACTCGTCGTATATCGAGGCCTGCGGCCTGGCGCCGTCGAACATCGCCGGCGCGCTGGGGGCGCGGGCAGGCCTGTACGAGGCGGGCGAGGTGCGAGTGAACCCGACCGGCAGCGTTACGGTGTTCACCGGCTCGCACAGTCACGGGCAGGGGCACGAGACGACGTTCGCGCAGATCGTTGCCGCGCGCCTGGGGATGCCGATCGAGAACGTCGACGTCGTCCACGGCGACACCGGCCGGGTGCCGTTCGGGATGGGAACCTACGGCTCGCGTTCGCTGGCGGTGGGCGGCTCGGCGATCGTGAAGGCGCTGGACAAGATCGTGGCCAAGGGCAAGAAGATCGCGGCGCACCTGCTCGAGGCCGCCGAGGCCGACATCGAGTTCGAGGACGGCAAGTTCACGGTGGCCGGAACCGACAAGAGCAAGACCTTCGGCGAGATCGCGCTGACCGCGTACGTGCCGCACAACTATCCGCTGGACAAGCTGGAGCCGGGGCTGGACGAGACGGCGTTCTACGACCCGACCAATTTCACCTATCCGGCGGGCACGCACATCTGCGAGGTCGAGGTCGATCCGGAGACCGGCGTCGTTGAGGTCGTCAACTTCAGCGCCTGCGATGATTTTGGCAACATCATCAATCCGATGATCGTCGAGGGCCAGGTGCACGGCGGGCTGGCGCAGGGGATCGGCCAGGCGCTGCTCGAGCGCTGCGTCTACGACGAGGAGAGCGGGCAGCTCTTGACCGGCAGTTACATGGATTACGCGATGCCGCGCGCCGACGACCTGCCATCGTTCAAGGTTGGCACCAAGGTGACGCCGTGCACGCACAATCCGCTCGGTGCCAAGGGCTGCGGCGAGGCGGGCGCGATCGGTTCGCCGCCGGCGCTGATGAACGCGGTGCACGACGCGCTGGCGACGGTGGGCGTCAAGTATCTGGACATGCCGGCGTCGCCCCACCGCGTGTGGCAGGCGATTCAGGCCGCGCAAAAAGCGTAAGGAGACCCCATGTACGCATTCGAACTCACGCGGGCGAAGACGGTCGCCGAAGCGGCGGCGGCGCTGGCGAAATCGGGCGGCAAGGCGCTCGCGGGCGGACAGAGCCTGATCGGGGCGATGAAGCTGCGGCTCGCACAGCCGGGCACGCTGGTCGACCTGTCCGGCATCGCTGAACTGAAGGGCATCAAGAAGGAGGGCGATGCGATCGTGATTGGCGCGATGACCCGCCATGCGGACGTCGCCGCGTCCGCGGTCGTGAAAGCTGCGCTCCCCGCGCTGGCCGCGCTGGCGGAAGGCATCGGCGACCGGCAGGTGCGTAACATGGGCACGCTGGGCGGCTCGCTGGCGAACAACGATCCGGCGGCCTGTTATCCGGCTGCGGTGCTGGCCCTTGGCGCCACCGTGCATACGAACAAGCGCAAGATCGGCGCCGATGAGTTCTTCAGGGGCATGTTCGAGACGGCGCTGGCCGACGACGAACTGATCACGGCCGTCAGCTTTCCGATCCCGGAGAAGGCGGCGTACGTCAAATTCAAGAATCCGGCGTCGCGCTTCGCGCTGGTCGGCGTGTTCGTCGCGAAGACGAGCCGGGGCGTACGCGTTGCCGTCACCGGCGCGGCGTCGGCGGTGTTTCGGGCCAAGGCGCTCGAGGATGCGCTGGGCAAGAGTTTCACCGCCGACGCGGCGAAGTCCGTGAAGATGAGCGCGACGGGCATGAATGCCGACCTGCACGGTTCGCCGGAGTATCGCGCGCATCTGATCTCGGTCGTTGCTGCGCGCGCGGTCGCCGCCGCCGGCTGAGCGCACTTCCTTCCTCTACAGAACGTGGCCGAGGGTCAGGGTGCGGCGGCAAGTGGACATCGACGTCCCTCTCCCTGATGCCATAGCGTGCCCGGAGGGGAGAAATTCCGGCGCCCCGATGCCCGCTCCCGCGCTTGCCCATTCACTTCCCGCTTCCGTCGACGCCGTCGTTGCGTTGCTCGACCGCCATGATTACGTCGCCGACCGGCGGCTCGCGACCAGCGTGTTCCTGGCGCTCAAGATGCGCCGTCCTCTGTTTCTCGAAGGCGAAGCCGGAGTCGGCAAGACCGAGATCGCCAAGGTGCTGGCCACTGCGCTGGGCAAGACGCTGGTGCGCCTGCAGTGCTACGAAGGCCTCGACGTTGCGTCGGCGGTCTACGAATGGAACTACCCGCGGCAGATGATCGAAATCAGGCTGGCCGAATCGACGGGGCATCTGGACCGCGAACAGCTCGCGCACGACATCTTCACGACGCGCTTTCTGCTGAAGCGGCCGCTGCTGGAGGCGCTGTCGCCGCACGACGGCGTGGCGCCGGTGCTGCTGATCGACGAGCTCGACCGCACCGACGAACCGTTCGAAGCCTACCTGCTCGAGGTGCTGGCCGAATACCAGGTGACGATTCCCGAACTGGGGCCGATTCGCGCGGTGGTCCCGCCGATCGTGGTGGTCACGTCCAATCGCACGCGCGAGATCCACGACGCGATCAAGCGCCGCTGTCTGTATCACTGGGTCGGCTATCCGGACGCCGTGCGCGAGCTGGCGATCGTGCGCCGCAAGTGCCCGCAGGCGCCGGAATCGCTGGCGCGCGAGATCGTGGCGTTCACGCAGCGGCTGCGGGGGATGGACCTGTTCAAGGCGCCCGGCATTGCCGAGACGCTCGACTGGGCGGAGGCGCTGATCGCGCTCGACCGCATCGCGCTCGACCCGCAGACCGTCGCCGACACCGCCGGCGTGCTGCTGAAGTATCAGGACGACATCGGCGCGCTCGGTCCGGACGTCGCCGCGCGCCTGGTCGCCGAAGTCCAGGCGGA
>JAAFGU010000225.1 GCA_010365205.1 Aromatoleum sp.
GTTGCGGATGCTCGACCGGGCCGACCCGACGTATAGAAACTGAACGAAACCGAGGAAAACTGCGCGCGGCCGGGCGTAATCGAGCGTGGCGTTCTCTCGTATACTTGCCCTACGCGCCGCCGGCCGAGGCGGCCGAACCCGAAACGAGGAGAACCCGATGACTATCCGAAACGCGGCGCGCGCTGTTGTCATGCTGTGCGCCGCATGTCTCGGCGGCGGCGTCGCGCCGGCGATCGCGCAGGACAAGTTCGACAAGCCGATCAGGATCCTCGTCGGCTTTGCGGCCGGCGGCACCGCCGATCTGATCGCGCGCGTCGTCGCCGACAAGCTGACGGCCAGCATCGGCCAACCCGTGATTGTCGAGAACCGGCCGGGCGCGATCGGACGCATCGCCGCCGAGGCGGTGCGCGCGGCCGCACCGGACGGCACGACGATCATGGTGATGCCGATCGGGCCGATGGCGGTGGTCCCGCACGTCTACAAGGACATCCCGTACGATCCGATCAAGGATTTTGCAGCCGTGGCGCTGGGCGCGACGTTCCAGTTCGCGATCGGCGTCGGTCCACAAAGCGGCGCCAAAACCTGGAGCGAGTTCGCGGCGTGGGCGAAGGCCAATCCGACCAAGGCAGCATATGCGACGTCGGGCGCGGGCAGCCTGCCGCATTTCTTCGGCGTGCTCCTCGGCCGCGAAATCGGCGTCGACATGACGCACGTCGCGTACAAGGGTTCCGCCGCCTACATCAACGACCTCATGGGCGGACAGGTGCCTGCCGCCATCGACGCCATCGCCGACCTCACCGAACTTCACCGCGCCGGCAAGGTGAAGATCCTTGCCAGTTCCGGCGCCGCGCGTTCGACCGCGCTGCCGGACGTGCCGACGTTCGCCGAACTGGGGCTGAAGGGGGTCGAGGCGATGGGCTGGTTCGGCTTTTTTGCGCCGGCAAAGACGCCGAAGCCGATCGTCGATGCGCTGAACCGCGGTATCAACGCGGCGCTGCGCTCGCCCGACGTCGTCGCCAAGCTGTCGGGCGTGGGTATGGACCCGGCGACGGGCACGCCGGAGGAATTTGCGAAGGTCGTCGCGTCCGACTATGCGAAGTGGGGTCCGATCGTCAAGGCGTCGGGATTCAAGCCGGAGTGAACGACGCGGTTCCTGCGCCCGCCGTCGGGTCGCCGGACTCGCGGCGGTTTCGCAGTTCCGCCGCGCACGGCGACGTGGTCGTCAGCGTCGCCGGCCTGCGCAAATCCTACGGCGTGAACGAGGTTGTCCGCGGCCTCGATTTCGAGATCCGCCGCGGCGAGTGCTTCGGACTGCTCGGCCCGAATGGCGCCGGCAAGACGACGACGCTGCGCTGCTGCCTCGGACTGATCGATCCGGACGGCGGCACCATCGAAGTGGTCGGCGAGCCGGTGCCGCAGGCCGCGCGCCAGGCGAGGGTTCGCATCGGCGTCGTGCCGCAGCAGGACAACCTCGACCCGGATTTCACCGTCACCGAAAACCTCGTCATCTACGGCCGCTATTTCGGCATCGACCGCGCGACGCTCGATGCGCGGATTCCGAAGCTGCTCGATTTCGCCGGCCTCGCAAGCAAGGGCGGCGCCGGCATCCGCACGCTGTCCGGCGGGATGAAGCGGCGGTTGACCCTCGCCCGCGCGCTCGTCAACGATCCCGAGCTCCTGATTCTCGACGAGCCGACCACCGGCCTCGACCCGCAGGCGCGGCATCTGATCTGGAGCGGACTGCGGCAACTGCTGTCGCAGGGCAAGACGATCCTGCTCACCACGCACTTCATGGACGAGGCCGAGCGACTCGCTACACGGCTCGCCGTGATCGACCACGGCACGATGATCGCCTGCGACACGCCGCGCGCGCTGATTGCCGCGCACGTCGAGCCCGAGGTTATCGAGGTCTATGGCGACGACGCGCGTGCGTGGGCCGATGCGCACGGCCGCCGGCTCTCGTCGCGGCTGGAATTCGCCGGCGAGACCGCGTTCTGCTACGCGACCGACCCGCAGCCGCTGCTCGATGCCCTCGCCCACGCGACCGGCGTGCGCTACCTGCACCGGCCTGCGAACCTCGAGGACCTGTTCATCAAGCTGACGGGACGCGAGTTGCGCGACTAGCGCGCTGGATTCGATTGGCGGCGCCGGGCGGCGCTCCGCGCATAAGCGCCAATCGAGATACGATCTGCATGCGATCCAAAGGCGAATAAGAAGAGGGCCGTTCGCGTCCCGTGACGGCCACCGGTAGAATGCCGTCGGGGAGGAACTCCGCGTGCGAGCTCGATTGCGGTGGTTTGTAGGTATTTTGTCGCTGGCATCGGTCACGGCGGCGGCCGACGCGCACGCCGCCACCTATATCGTGCTGTCGCTGGTCGGCAACCAGATAACGGTCGTGACGGCGGTACGGGGTACCGGCAGCAGCCTCGACCGCAACAGATCCGAGGTCTTCCCGGCGAACGATGGCGCGTTCGATATCGCCGCCGTCAACGCTGCCGCGGACGCCCTCCGCAAAATCCGCCCCAATGCCACGTTCAAGCTGCTGCGGATCAACGACCCGAAGATCTACGCGCTGCAGGAAAAGTGGTTGGATTCGAGCACGATCGACGTCGCCGAATTCCTCCCCTTGCTTGACGTCCGGGCCGGTGACGACGGAACGACGCGCGTCGTTCTGATTGTCCGCCTTCGCGCCGAACCGCAGCTCGCGACATCGATAGGTCACTTGGGAACCGGGAAAGTCGCCGGCCTCGGCTTCTATATCAACCGGTTCCAGACCCTCAACCGTTCGGATACCGGAGAACGCGGGCGCGGCTATCTGGGCACATTTGCGAATTTCCGGATGCTGCTGATCAACCCGGCGACAAATACCGTCGAGGCCAAGGAAACCGCAGCGGTCGGCATAACGACCTCTGCTGCGCGTGCGGAGGACATGGATCCGTGGCATGCGCTTTCGACTGAAGGCAAGCAGGCTGCCCTGGAATCGCTGGTCCCTCGCGAAGTTACGCGCCTCGTCCCGCTGTTGCTTGCCGCCGATAAGCAGTAGCGGAACGAGCACGGGTTCTATCCGTTGGAATATTGGTGATGTCCGCACAATGATCTGGTGCTGCCCCCATCACGCTTCGTGGAATCCGGCTTGCGGTTACAGCCCGAAGATCCGCTGCGCCGTCTTCCCCCGCACCTTGTCCCGCGCCGCATCGGATAATCCGTTCACGCGCTTCAGGCACCCAGGAAGGTCGCCGATCGTGTGCGGATAGTCGGAGCCGTACATCACGTTGTCGGCGCCGAAGACCTTGACGCACAGATCGAGCACCTCCGGCGCGAACACGACCGCGTCGGCGTAGATCTTCGGCAGGTATTCGGACGGCCGGCGCGAGATCTTCTCGCGGCAGGCGGGAATGTTGTCGAAGCACTGGTCCATCCGCGACACGAGGTACGGCAGCGCGCCGCCGCCGTGCGAGGCGATGATCCTGAGCTTCGCATAGCGGTCGAAGAAACCGTCGTAGATCATCCGCGACACCGCGAGCGAGGTGTCGAAGGTGAAGCCGATCGACGCGGTCAACTGGAAGCGGGACATGTCCATTTCGGCGACACCGGGCGGCGCCGTCGGGTGGACGAGCACCGGCAGCGCCTTGGCGTCGATCGCGGCCCAGATCGACGCAAACGCGGGATCGGTCAGCGGCAGGCCGCCGATGTTGGCGAGCACCATGACCCCCGATGCGCCCGCCTTCGTCGCGCGCTCGAGTTCGGACAACGCGAGTTCCGGGTACTGCCACGGCAGCGACGCGAACCAACGGATCCGGTCCGGGTGCGCGGTGCGCGCGGCGGCCATATCGTCGTTCATGATCCGCGCCGCCCCGAGGCTCACCTCGGGGCCGCCCCAGTAGCAGTTGGGGCAGGTGAGCGAGACGACGCCGATGTCCACGCCGTGCTCGTCCATCGTCTTCAGGCGCAGATCGTAGTCGAACATCGGCGGCACCGGCGTCATGAACGGCGCGCCGTCGAGATGGATCGCGCGCAGACCGCCCGAAACCGCCTTGACGGTGTAGCGCGGTCCGCCGTGCTGCTGCAGCAACTGGAACCACGCCTCGGTCAGACAGTGGGTGTGGACATCGATCACGGGGCTTGCCATGCGGCGGTCTCCTCGATGAAGCTATTCGGAGCGTTGCGTGCTTCGCAGCGCGGGATGGTCGGTGCGGCGCGTCGAAGGCGACGGCAGGCGCGGCGGGTCAGGTTAAGAGACGCAGCGTCGACTCGCAGGAAGGTCTCTGGCCCGCTTCGAGTTGCGCGTATTGCGCGAGCGCGGCGGCCTTCGCCTGCGCATGGCGATCATCGTTGCCGCAGGCACGGTTGGCGAGGGCGAGCACCGACTGCGCGAAGAAACGCTCGAAGGCGTTGGCACCGTGGCGCTCGCAAATCGCCGCGCATTGCGCGGCGTGGCCGAGTGCCGTCGGCGCGTCGCCTGCGGCGAGATGGCATTTCGCGAGCACATACTCCGCGCGCTGCGTCTCCAGCCACGTCCCCGCCCGCGCCCAGAATTCGCGACTCGCGCGAGCGGCGGCGAGCATCGCGCGGGTCTCGTCGGCGTCACGCGGCGATTTTTCCTCGAGCGCCGCGGCGAGATTGTTCGCCCCCACGGCCAGCGCACGCACGGCAGGGTCGCGCTCGGGCAAGCCCGATGCCGCCGACGCAAGCGCCGTCTGCAAATGGCCGATCGCCGCCGCGATTT
>JAAFGU010000226.1 GCA_010365205.1 Aromatoleum sp.
GGCCGGCCGTTCTGCGCGTGTGGCAGCGGGCATTGGCGAGCCGCCGCATGTCCGCGTGTGCGCAACCAGCCGGCCGCTGGCGGTAAACTGGCGCCCTTGCACGCCATCGCCCACGAAAGAGGAAGGTCAGCATGCCGGTTCCCCTGATCAAAGGAAACAGCGCGCGGAAGGCGGACCATCCGGTGGCGGCGCTCTTCGTCGACCGCTGGTCGCCGCGGGCGATGTCGGGGGCCGAGATTCCGCTGCCGGAGTTGTTGACGCTGTTCGAAGCCGCGCGCTGGGCGCCCTCGGCGTTCAACAACCAACCGTGGCGCATGCTGTACGCGCGTCGCGGCACGCCCCACTGGCCGCTGTTTTTCGACCTGCTCGCCGAGACGAACAGAATCTGGAACGTCAACGCCGCGGCGCTGGTCCTGTTCATCTCGAAGACGAGCTTCGACCACAACGGCCAGCCCTCACGGACGCACTCGTTCGACACCGGCGCCGCGTGGGAAAACTTCGCGTTGCAGGGGGCGCTCAGCGGGTTCGTCGTGCACGGGATGCAGGGCTTCGACTACGATCAGGCGCGCACCCGGCTCGGCATTCCGGAGGGTTTCCACGTCGAGGCGATGGTGGCGGTCGGGTTGCCCGCGCCGACGGAGACCTTGCCGCAGCCGCTGCGGGAGAAGGAATTTCCCAAGGGGCGCCGAAACCTCGACGCCACCCTCTGCGAAGGCCCCTTTCGCTTCTGACGGTGGCGCCGGTCTTCTTGCTCGCTCGCGAGATGTCGTACTATCGTAGCCCAAGCACACCCGGCCGCCAGACGCGGGGTGGCGAGCAGCAGGTCGGCGCAGCGCGCGACAAGCGAGCGAGGAGGAACATATGGATCGGTCGATTCCGCAGCTGCGCCGCGCCGGCGCGCCGGCGGTGCATTCGCTGCACCGTTTTGCTTTCAGCGTGCCGGACCTGGACGTCGCCGCGGAGTTCTACGCCGCCTTCGGCCTGGATGTGCGCCGGGTCGACGGACGGATCGATCTTCATACCGATGGGCATCCGCACCGCTGGGGCTCGATCTACCGCGGCGGCGAACTCAAGCAGATCGAATACCTGAGCTTTGCCGCGTACGCGGACGACTTCGATCCGCTGGTCGCGCAACTGGAACGGATGGGCATCGCGCGCGCCGCCCCGCACCGGTTCGCCGATGAGGCGGGGGTGTGGCTGACCGATCCGGACGGCACGGCAATTCAGCTGGTCGCGGCCGCAAAATCGTCGCCGGCCGCCAAGGTCGTTCATCGAGCCGCGGCCGTCCCGCCGGGGCAGGGGGCGGCGCCCAGCCGATCCAGCCTAGGCCCGGTGCGCCCGCGTCGCCTGTCGCATTGCCTGCTCTTCAGCAGCGACGTGACGCGCTCGGTGCGCTTCTACACGCAGGCCTTCGGGTTGCGGCTGTCCGATTACTCGGGCGACGGCATCGCCTTTTTGCATGGCGCGCACGCCAGCGATCATCACATGCTCGCATTCGCGAAATCCGAGGGGCCCGGTTTTCACCATTCGAGCTGGGATGTGGCCAGCGTCGACGACGTGGGCCTGGGAATGGAGCAGACGATGGCGGCAGGCTACAAGGATGGCTGGGGCGTCGGACGCCACGTGCTGGGCTCGAACTACTTCCGCTACGTCCGCGACCCGTGGGGCAGCTTCGCCGAATATTCGGCCGACATCGATTTCATTCCGGTCGATGTCGAGTGGAAAGCGGCGGACCATCCTCCCGAAGACTCGTTCTACGTCTGGGGACCGCCGGTGCCCGACTACTTCATCGTCAACCACGAAATCGCCGGACGGCGGGCCAGGAAACCGCAAGCCGCGTAGCGGCCCGGCCCGTCACGCCCCGACCCGCTTCGACCCGCTTCTACCATTTGCGCGAGCGTTGGAAATCTCGCGCGGATGATCGCGTTATCGCTCCAAGGGAGGCAGTCAACATGAGTATCATCCGCTCCGCCATTGCCGCCGCCGCGCTCTCGTCGGCGTTGATCCTCGCGGTGGGCACCGCCGACGCCGCAACCTCGGGCACACCCGTTCGCGTCGGCAGCACGCTGGCGCTGACGGGGCCGCTGGCCTCGACCGCGTTGGTCCACCAGATCGTCGGCGAAATCTACGTCGACCAGCTGAACCGCGGCAACGGGCTGCTCGGACGCCCGGTCGAGTGGATCGTCAAGGACGACCAGTCGAAGCCCGAACTCGCGCGAACGCTCTACGAGCAGCTCATCACCGTCGACAAGGTCGATCTCTTGATGGGTCCGTATGCGACGGGAGCGATCCTGTCGGCGATGGGGGTGGCGCAGCGCTACAACAAGCTGCTGATCCATCACACGTTCGGCATTCCCAGTCTCGCCAAATACGACGCGCAATTCCCGACGTGGTCGCTGGGGGCGGACCCGGCAACGACGTTTCCGAACACCGTCTTCGATGCGCTCGCCGCGACGACGAAGCCGCCCAAGACAATCGCCATCGTGACCAGCAAGTTCCCCTCGGTGAATTTCATGTCGCTCGGTGCGCGCGAAGTGGCGAAGAAACGCGGCCTGCAGGAAGTGCTGTTCCTGGAATGGGAGTTCGGCAACCGCGAATTCGGCCCCATCGCCGCCCGCATCAAGGACGCCAATCCGGATTTGCTGTGGGTCGGCGCGATCGGGCTCGAAGGCAACCAATTGCTGGATGCGGCGAAGAAGATCGACTATGCGCCGAAGTTCCATTTCTACATGTACCCGGCGCCCGGTCCGATGGTGCAGGCGCCGGAGGCGAAGAATGCGCTGGCGGCGACGATCTTCGAGGAGCACCCGCCGTTCCTCAACAACCCGGGGGCCGCCGAATTCGTGAAAGCGTTCCGCGAGCGCGCGACCAAGGCCGCGCTGCCGTACACCGGCGTGGAAACGCAGGCAGCCGCATCTTTTTCGGCGTGGCAGGTGCTCGAAGCGGCGGTCAACGCGACCAGGAGCCTCGACGACAAGGTGCTCGCCGAGTGGCTGCGAAAGAATCGCGTCGACACGATTCAGGGGAAGCTGCGCTTCGACGGACCCAGCAACTACGGTGACGACCTGATGCGCGTGAAACAGGTGCAGAACGGCCGCTGGGTCACCGTGTGGCCGAAAGAGGCCGCGGCGCCCGGCGCGACGCTCGTCGGACCCTGAGCGTCCCGTGCCGATGCCGAGCGCGACGCTGATCGCGCAGTCGGTTCTGTCGGGGATATTCGTCGGAGCGCTCTACGCTGTGCTGGGCCTGGGGTTGACGCTGTCCTGGGGCATCCTGCGACAGATCAACCTGGCGTACTTTGCGCTGACTTTTCTCGGCGCCTACCTGTGTTACCAGTTGGCGGCGGGCGGCATGGATCCGCTGGCGACGCTGCTGGTGATCGTGCCCGCCTTTTTCGGCGTCGGCATGGCGATCCAGTGGGTCTTTGCGCGGTTCCGCGTCTCGCCGTTCAACTCGCTCTTGGTGACGTTCGGCCTCACCGTCATCGTCGAGAGCGTCATCCAGTGGATCTGGACCGCGGATTTTCGCCGCCTCGAATCGTCCTATGGCGACGTCCGGTTCCGGCTGGCCGGGCTCTACTTCCCGTTGCCCGAGCTGCTGACGCTGGCACTCGCCGTCGCGTTGTCGCTGGCGCTCTGGGCAGTGCTGCGATTCACCGATCTCGGCCGGGGGCTGCGCGCCGCCGCCGAGGATGGTTCGATTGCCAGCGCGTTCGGCGTCAACCAGCGCGTCAACGCGCTGGTGCTGTCGGGCGTCTGCGCGGCGCTTTCGGGCGTGGCCGGCGTATGCCTCGCCTTGAGTTACACGCTGGCGCCGGCCCAGATCTATGGCTGGATCGGCGTGGTGTTCGCCGCCGTGATGCTGGGTGGCGTCGGACGTCCGCTGGGTCCGCTGATCGCCGGAATCGTCATCGGCGTCAGCGAGGCGCTGACGATGGCGCTGACGGCACCGTCGTGGGCGCCGCTGGTTTCGTTCGCGCTGCTGATCGTGGTGCTGCTTCTGCGTCCGGGCAGGGAATGACATGCGCGGCGCGATTGCGGCGATCCTGATCGCGGGCGCCGCGCTGGCGCTGATACCGGCCCTGCACCTGCCGCTATTCTACGAGTCGTTCCTGTACCTGATCCTGCACTGGATTGTTCTGGCGACGTCGTGGAACATCCTGTCCGGCTATTCGGGTTACTTTTCGTTCGGTCACGGCGCTTTTTTCGGCGCCGGCATGTACACGACCGCGGTCCTGACGTCGCGTTTCGACGTGCCGTTCCTGTGGACGATTCCGGCCGCCGCCGGTGTCGCCGTCCTGCTCGGCCTGGCGCTCGGCGCCGTCGTGTTCCGCGTCCGCGAGTTGCGCGGCGAGCTCTTCGCGCTGGTCACGCTGGCGGTGACCTTCGTGGTCGGCACGATCGTGCTGAACACGCCGATCGACGGCGGACCGGGGCTCTACCTGAGCGCCGTGCCGGTGCCGGCGATCGGCCCGTCACCGTCGTCGTCGCTGTATTTGCTCGCACTCGGCGCGGCGGTGGTCACGCTCGTCGCCGCGCGATGGATCGTCGGATCGAAGCTGGGCGCGGGGCTGTTCGCGATCCGCGACGACGAGGATGTCGCCGAGGTCCTGGGCGTGCCGACGTACCGGTACAAGATGACCGCGTTCGCGATCTCCTGCGGGCTGGCGGGTGTCGCCGGCGGCATACACGCGCTGTTCGTCTCCTATGTCACGACCAGCGAGA
>JAAFGU010000227.1 GCA_010365205.1 Aromatoleum sp.
CGGCGACAGCGCCGTCAACGTGCGGCGGTCGAGCGTGAGGCCGTGTTGCGGATCGTCGGCCACCGCGTCGCGCGCGTCGAGTCCGGCCAGGTCGTCCAGCAACATTGCGGCTTCGGCCTGATGGCCGGCGGCGCGCGCGAGCGTCGCGGGAAACCCCGGGAACGCGGCCGCAAGTCGCGGGGCAACCTCGTGCCGCAGGTAATTGCGCTTCATGCGCGTATCGGCGTTCGACTCGTCGTCGATCCATTGGATGTCGAGCGCGGCCGCCGAAGCCTCGATCGCCGCTCGCGGCAGATCGAGCAAGGGTCGCATCAATGCGGGTGCCGTTCCGCCTCCGCGCAGCGTCGGCATTGCACCCAGACCTTGCGGGCCCGCGCCGCGCAGCAGTTGCAGCAAGAGCGTCTCCGCCTGATCGTCGGCGTGATGGGCGAGCGCGATGACGTCGACGCCGGCGACGGCGAAGGCCGCGTATCGGGCCGCTCGGGCGGCGGCTTCGAGGCTCTGGCCGGGCGCGCGGTCGACGCGTACGCGTGCGACCGACAACGGGACATTGCGTCGCGTGCACTCGCCCGCGCAGAACGCGGCCCAGTCGTCGGCATTCGGCGAAAGTCCGTGGTGGACGTGTAGCGCAGAGAGCGCGATGCGATGGGTGGGCGCGAACCGCGCCAGCGCATCGAGCAGCACCATCGAATCGCGGCCGCCGGACAGCGCGACGGCGACGCGCAGCGGTCCTGCAGCGGAACGCGCGGACAAAAGCGGCCCCAGCAGTGCCGCGACGGCGGCAGACACTGAATCGGAGGCGGAGGCTGCGGCGTTCATCCGGTATTCGTCCCGGGACCGGAACGCGTCATCGGAACGCGTGCGACGCGGCGCACCGCCGGGGGTCAGCCGGCGGTGAGCTCCTTGAACTTGCCGTAGCTCAGGATCTTGTCTTCGCGCGTCTCGAGCAGCGTTTCGAGCGGCTGGTCCTGCAGTTGGCGCAATGCCTCGGTCAGCGCTTTCTTCAGCGTCGCCATCATCGCCGCGTGATCGCGATGCGCGCCACCGACCGGTTCGGCGACCACCTTGTCGATGAGTCCCAGCTGTTTCAGCCGCGGCGCGGTGATGCCGAGGATCTCGGCGGCCTCGGCTGCGTGATCGGCGGATTTCCAGAGAATCGACGCGCAGCCCTCGGGCGAGATCACCGAGTAGGTCGAGTACTGCAGCATCAGCGTCACATCGCCGATCGCGATCGCCAGCGCGCCGCCAGAGCCGCCTTCGCCGATCACGGTGACGACAATCGGCACCCTGAGCCCCGCCATTTCATAGAGATTGCGGCCGATCGCCTCCGACTGTCCGCGTTCCTCGGCGTCGATGCCGGGATAGGCGCCGGGGGTGTCGACGAACGTGAACAGCGGCAGCCCGAATTTCTCGGCCAGCTTCATCAGGCGCAGCGCCTTGCGATAGCCCTCCGGCCGCGGCATGCCGAAGTTGCGGTGGATCTTTTCCTTGGTGTCGCGGCCCTTCTGGTGGCCGATCACCATGCAGGGCTGGCCGTTGAAGCGCGCGAGGCCGCCGACGATCGCGGTGTCGTCGGCATACGAACGATCGCCGTGCAGCTCGCGAAAATCGCTGAACAGTCCATTGACGTAGTCGAGCGTGTACGGCCGCTGCGGATGCCGCGCGACCTGCGCGATCTGCCACGACGTGAGCTTGCTGTAGATGTCCTTCGCCAGCTGCTGGCTCTTCTTCTGCAGCCGGCTGATTTCGTCGGAGATGTCGACCGCGGAGTCCTCGTGGACGTAGCGGAGCTCGTCGATCTTGGCCTGCAGTTCGGCGATCGGCTGCTCGAAATCGAGAAAGGTCTGCTTCATGGGCGGTGCCGCGGGGTTCCGATGCCGCGCATCATAGCGCAATGGCGCATCGAGGCGCCGCCGGGGACGCTCCGGACCGTGTCAATGCGTCAACGCGTCCCAGATCAGCTTCGCGCCCGTCACCAACAGCAGCGCGTAGCTGACGTGGTAGAACGCGCGCTGCGAAATCACACGATGCATCCAGACGCCCAGCCGGATGCCGAGCGGCGCCAGCGGCGCGAACAGCAACGCCGCCGCGAGGTTGCTCGTATTCAGCTGGCCGAGGAAATAGTAGGGTACGAGCTTCACGTAATTGACGGCGAGGAAGAAGGCGACCGACGTGCCGACGAACACCGTCTTGTCGAGCTTCTGCGCCAGCATGTAGACGGAAAACGGAGGCCCGCCCGCGTGCGCGAGCGTGCTGGTGAACCCGGACACCGCGCCCCAGAACGCGCCGGCGGCGGGTCCGGGCTTCGCCATGCGCGAGACGAGGCGCTCGGTGATCCGGAACCACTGGTTGAGCGCGAACGTGACGGCGATCAGCCCGAGCAGCAGGCGTATGCCGTTAACGGGCAGCGCGCCGAACGCGAGCGCGCCGATGCCTATGCCGACCAACGCCCCGGGCAGCATGATTTTGAGGTGCGCGCCGGACCAGCGGCCGCGATACGCGTGAACGCTGAAGAGATCCATCGCGCACAGAATCGGCAGCATGATGCCGGCCGCTTCGGGCGGTGCGATGAAGATCGACATCAGCGGCACCGCTATGCCGCCGGAGCCCGTGCCGAAGCCGCCCTTCGCGATTCCCGTCAGCAGGATCGCGACGATCGCGACCGGGTAGAACGCGAGCGGAAAATCGGGCCAGGGCATGCGCAGCGCCTCAGGGACCCGGGCTAGGAGCCGCGCTCATTCGGCTGCCGCTCCACGCGGCGTATGTCTCGTTCGCGATCACCGCCGTCAGCACGATGACGCCGCCGGTGAGCGCTGCGGTGCCGGGTTGCTCGCCCATCAACGCCCACACCCAGATCGGACCGAGGATCGGCTCGAGCAGCGCGAGAAGGCCGAGTTCGGTCGCCGACAGATGCCGCGACGCCGCGGTTGCCAGCAAGCAGCCGGTGCCGAGTTGCACGCAGCCCATCAGCGCCAGAATCGCGAGGTCGCGGCCGGTCGCGGCGAAAGCGGGCGCCAGCGCGAAGGCGATCACCAGCGAGATCACGCCGGCGATCATCACCTGCGGCAGCATGTCGAAGCTCGCATGGAACTTGCGCAGCACCGTCACCTGAGCGGCAAAGCAGAATGAAACGCCGAGTGCGAGCAGGTTGCCGGTGAGCTGGCCCGCATCCAGCGAATCGGCGAACATCACGACGATCCCCGCGAATGCGAAACTCATCGCGACCCACGTCCTTGCCGGCACCTTTTCCGTCAGCACCAGCCGTCCCGCCAGCGCCGCGAGGAACGGGGACACGCTCATCAGCACGAAGGTGTTCGCGACCGTGGTCCGCGTCAGCGAGCCGATGAAGAAAAAGAACGTGCCGGCAAGGAAGAAGCCGGACGCCAGTCCCGGGGTGCCGGCGGCGAGTACCGCCTGCGGCATCCGCCGCCCATGCATCACGCCGAGGACTCCGGCGACGAACAGCGCCATGAAAACGGAGCGCCAGAACACGATCTCCCACGCGTTGGTGATCGACAGCTGGCGAACGAGGATGCCGCCGGACGACCAGCAGACGGCGGCGACGATCATAAACAGAATGGCGCGGCGGTGCGCGGCGTGGAAAGGGGTATTCATGCGGGCTTCTACGGGATCGTCAGAGCGGCGCCCCGCGGGGAGCGCAACGAAAATGCCGGCGGGCGCCGCCAGGCGCGCACCGGCATCGAAAGCAACCGGAAGGTTAACGCAAACCGGGGGGTGCTGTCGATGGTCGCCGGGTCAGGAGGGTAGCGCGGCGGCATCGGGGAAGCACGAGCGTAAAGGTCGAACCCGGCGCGATCAAAGCTCGACGCCGGCAAACGGCGGGAACATTTGGCGCGCCTCGGCCAGATCGCCCAGCGTCACGTAGTCGCAGCACGCAGCGTAGCGCTGCCGCAGCGCGGTCACGGCGGGATTGCCGTGCGCGCGCTCGATCGCCTCCGGCGAGACCCACTCGAAGATTTCGAGCAGCGTGCCGTCCGCTGCGCGGAGAACCGTCGACGGCCTCGCGCTGGCGAGTCCCTCCGCGCGCAGGATCGGCAGGTGGTCGCGAACGCATCCGAGAAGTTCCGCGTCCTTGCCGGGCTTCGGGCGGAACGCGGCGATGACCATTTGTCCCATTCGTTCGACTCCTAACCGTTGTGAAGCATTTCGACATGCGCAATGCCATCCTCGTCGTACGGGGCCGATACCGTGTGAAATCCAAGGCTCGCGTAGAACTCCTCGAGGTGCTGCTGCGCCGAGATGCGGATCGCGCGTCCCGGCCACGCCGCGGCGGTGCGTGCAATGCCTTCGGCCATGAGTGCGCGGCCGAGTCCGGTGCGGCGGTGTGCCGGCGCGGTGACGACGCGTCCGATCGAGGGCTCCGGGTACTTGCCGCCGGGATCGACGACGCGCAGGTAGGCGGCCAACTGCCGGCCGTCCGGGCCTTCGGCCCAGCCCAGCAAGTGCCAGGCGCCGACGTCGAAACCGTCGGCATCGACGAACGCGCACGACTGCTCGACGACGAAGACCTGCTGGCGCAGCGCCATGACCGCGTAGAGGTCCGCCGGCGCGAGCTGAGGCAGGCGCGAGCACTGCCATCGCAGCGCGTGGCGCGCAACGGCGAGAGCGGGGGCCGGCGAGAAGTCCATCGCGAGCAACATAGCGCAACGGTGCTGGCGCGTCGAGCGCGCCCGCGGGTCGATCGGGCGGCCCGCAGTCGCCC
>JAAFGU010000228.1 GCA_010365205.1 Aromatoleum sp.
GAAGGGTGCGTTCCAGTTGTCGACGCTTGCCGAGATCAGCTGGGCGGTGCGCGAGATGTTCTGCGCGTTGGCTGACGTGTCGATGCGGATCGCGCCCGTAAATCCTGCCGGCACGCCGAAGGAGTCTGGATCGCGATAGAGCGTCGCGCGCGGCGCCAGCGGATGGCCGCCGTTCGGGCATCCGGCCTCGGTCGAGCCGCGCGGCGACGGCGGCCGTGGGTCGGACGATACTTCCGTTCCGGTCGTCGCGCTGATGTACGTGAGGGTGACGCAGGCGGTCGCGTCGCCGACGTTCTGCAGCGATACTCGGCTGCTCCACGTCCCGTACGCGCCGGCGTGGCTCATGATCAGCGGCAAGTAGAGGCTGCCGCCGCCGGACAGCGCGTTCAGGATGTCGCCGTCGAGCATGTCGCCGGTATTGCCGGCCATGTCGACGCGGCGCAGCGCGAGCGCCGGCTGGTCGCTCTCGATCACGGCCGAGCCGCGATACCCGCGCGGGAGGTTGTTGTTCGAGCCTTCGGCGAAATTCGCCGCCTGGCCGGACGGCAGTTGCTGGCCGTCGGTCGTGACCGGCTGGCCGTTGTCGTCGTAGTAGGTGATCGTGATGTCGGCGCCGGACGAGCCGAGGTTCTGGACGCGAATCCACGGGTTCTGGCAGCCGGCGAAGAGCGCAACGATCACGAACACAGCGGACAGACGGAGCGAATGCTTGAGCGGTGCTGCGTTCCTTGCAGTCATAACGCGGCGGCCTCCTTGCCCGAACCCTACCCCGGCCGCCTCAGTCTAACATCGCCGTGTGTCAGGCTAGCCGGCAAAGTGCGTCCGATAGAGAATGTAAGGCTCGTTGGCACCCGGGAATTCTCGCACCGTCTCGAACACGAACGGATCCAACGCCAGGTGCAAGAACGCGAACTCCCACGACGGGAACAGGACGACGTAGTCCGGTTTTGTGCGGTCGACGTATTGCCGTAGCCGCCGCCCGCTATGGTACTCGACGACATCCGGGTTCACCAAACCGACGAGATCGATGACCGGATGGCCGGAGAAGTAGCCGACATCGCCGATGTCGTGCGTTGCGACGGTCGCGCCGGGCGGCAGCGTATCGCGGAGATAGCGGGCCATCGCGATGCCGCGCGTGTCGTTGAGCGACACTTCATCGACGTAGTGGTTGCGGAAGTTGTTGTACTGGAAGAGGATGCCGGCGATCAGCACGGCGCCGATGACGGCGGCTGCCAGCGCATCGCCGCTGCGCCAGCGCACCGCGCGGATTAGCGACGCGAGCCCAGCGCCGGCGAAGACGAGCAGCGGCGGCAGGAAGACGTGCTGATAGCGATACCAGTAGTGGCTGAGGCCGCCGGGGAACAGCATGAAGTACGCGAACATGAGACCTGCCCAGAAGAACGCGAAGAGCAGCGTTTCCCTGCGCCGGATGCTCAACGCCGCGAGCGCGAAGAACGGCGCGAGCGGGGCGATGAAGTTCGTCAGGCCGGCCTGCGTAAGGTCGCCGCGAGCCTGCCACGGCAGCTCGAACTCGCGGAAAAAGTAGACCTTCGCCGTCGCCGTGCCGGGCGTGATCGAGCCCGTGGTGGCGCCGTAGAAGATGGCGAGCGCCCCGAGCACGACGACCGCGGGCGCGCCGAGGAGCGCGAGCCGGCGTACCGTCGCGATCGAGACGAGCGGCGTGCTGCGCTGCGGATCGATCGCCTCGTACAGCGCCATCGAGACAAGCAGCAGCGCCGCCTCCGGCCGCGTCAGCACGGACACTGCGCCGAGCATCCCCGCGATCAGGTAGTCGCGATCGGTGCGGGCGCGGAAGTACGCCGCGGCCGTCGCCGTCGTGACGAGGAGGAAGAGCGTCGTCTCCATGCCGTTCAGCGCGTCGAACGCGAGGTAGCCGGTGACGGCGACCCCGATTGCGGCGAAGAACGCCGCCAGCCGGTCGTGGAACATCGTCCGGGCGAGCCAGTAGACGGCGCCGACGAGGCCGAGTTGGAGGGCGATGCCGAGCCCTAGGCTCGCCTTCGTCGGGTCGATCCCGAGCTTGATCGGCACGGCCAGCAGCGCGACGTGCAGGATGCTCGTGGCGCCGGCGGAGGCGGTCTTGCCGTCAAATGTCAGGATGCCGTGATGCGCAAGATTGCGGGCGAACAGGAGGCTGATGTAGCTGTCGTCGAACGGCAGGCCGACGACGGGCGCGCTGCGGAAATAGATCAGCACCAGCGCGAGCGCGAGCGCCGCGGCCGGCGCGATCTCCCAGGGCAGGGGTGAGCTTTGGAGGGAGTCGAGGAGACGGCGCGCGGGCGATGGCCGGTTCGCCTGCCTGACGGCGCTACGGGTCGGCGATTCGATCACGCAACATCCCGGCGGCCCGCGATTGTCCGGTCGCGAGTCGGCGATTGTAGGCGCGTGCCATGGGATGCGTCAAACATGGCGGCGGGCCATCGTGCGTTTAGTCGCCGTCCGCGGGCTCGCGGCGATCGGCGACGAGGCGTGCCGGCGCGCCGGCGACGGTCGTGTCGGGCGCGACGTCGTGCAGGACAACAGAGTTCGCGGCGATCTTTGCGTTCGCGCCGATCTGCACCGGCCCGAGGATCTTTGCGCCCGTGCCAACGAACACGCCGTCACCGAGCGTCGGACCCTGCATGTTCCCTTCGAGCAGGCCGATCGTCACCCAGGGATTGAGGATGGTGTGCGTGCCGATGCGCACGGCGCCATCGATGACGATTTGGCCGTGCGGAATATAGACCCCGGGCGCGATCACGACCGGGTCGCCGATGCACACCTGGGACGTCATCATGCAGATTCGGTGCAGGATCGTGGGCGCGAACGGGATGTGATGCGATCGCAGCGACGTGCGGAGCCGGTACAGCACCAGCGCGAAAAACGCGTCGGACGCCCACGCGATGCGGACGATGTTCGCGAGCCGGTCAAGGTCGTTGACGAATCGCGAGCGCTCCGTGCGAACCGCCGCGAACATCTGCAGATCGCCGCGGAGTGCGGCGGCGAGTGGCGCCCGCTGTCCGGCGGTCTCGGAATTCAACGCACGCTGGAACGCAAGTTCGTCGGCCCTGGATGGGAATGCTCCGGGTGGCGGCGGATCGCCGGGGCGCCAGTCGGGCCAGCCAAACGGGTTCGAAGACATCAGTCGCACCTCATGGACGGCCCGGACGGCTGCGCGCGCTCCAGCATCCGGTATCTCGCATGCTGCCGTCCAGCGTCGAACCTACAATTGTGGGCGGCGGTCAGCGACGACGCGCGCGGGTGAGCCGGCCACCGTCGTGTCCGGTGGCACGTCGTCTACAACGACGGAGTTCGCCGCGATCTTCGCGTTCGCGCCGACATGCACCGGCCCTAGTATCCGCGCGCCCGTACCGACAAAAACGCCGTCGCCCAGCGTCGGGCCTGGCGTGCTCCCGCCGTCCGGACCGATCGTCACCCACGGCGAAAGCGCGACACCGCGGCCAATTCGCACGAAACCGTCGATGACGATCTGCCCGTGCAGCACGTAGACACCGGCGTCGATGACGACCTGATCACCAATCGAGACCTGGGACAGCGCGACGGACGTACGGTGCAAGAGCGCGGGCAGTATCGGGACGTCGTGCTGCCCCAGAGACATGCGCAGACGGTAGAGCACGATCGCGAGAAAGGCATCCGCCTGCCAGATCAGGCGCGCGAAGCTGGCCAGACGACGGAGCGGATTTGCGAATTGATGCTGTTCGGCGCGGGACGCCGCAAACGCCGCCGCGTCGGCGCTAATGGCGGCAAAGAGCTTCGGCTGCAGGCGCATCGACTCGTCGCGCGCGGTACGCCGGGACGCGCCTGTTTGGACGTGTGCTGGCGATGCCGGTTCGCCGGGGCCGTTCGACATCCGCGTCCTCTACCAATCACAAACGCACCAGCACGGTTCGATGTAGGTGCGCCCGACAGCTCAATCCCGTGGCCGCACGGAGTGCTGCACACGTCGCCTCCCACTTCCCACGTCCGGCTTCCCACGTCCTACTTCACCGGTACCGCCCAATCGACGCCGCCCTCTTCGAGCGTCATGCGCTCTTCGTCGGGGTTGCTCGGGTCGTACTTGGCAGTGATGTAGTACATCAGCACCGCCTCTTCGTCGCCGAGCACCATGTAGCCGTGCCAGACGCCGGGCGGGATGCTCAGCACGCGGCGGTCGTTCTCGCCGAGGTACACCCAGCGCACCTGCTTCGCGTCGTCGAGCAACCCGACCTTCAGGAAGCCTTTGATCACGAACCAGTGATCCGTCTGCTTGGCGTGCCGGTGCCAGGCGACGACGCGGTCTGGATACGCCCAGGTGATGTTGATGTCGCCCGCCATCTGGACCTTGTCGTCGCCGGTGAACCCGAAGACGTCGCACGCGCGGCGCGCCCGGTCGTCGTCGAACAACCGCGGCACCGAGACGCCGGCGTCCGCGACGGCGAATCGCTTCGCCCTGGTCGCGGCCGCCCTCGCGCCGTTGGCGGACGACTTTGCGCCATTCGCGGAGGCTTTCGGCTTAGGGGCGATCTTCTTCCGGCTTGCTGGCGGCATGGTCTCCTCCTCGATCTGGTGGCGTGGCGCGCTTGCGCGTCCGTAGTGATACCGCAAGCGCGCGGACAGGGCGATGGGAGGGGAAGTGGGACATGAGATGCGGGAGGTCGGAAGTGGGAGGTCGGGACGTCAGGCGTGGGAAGTGGGACTCGCGGGCTGAAAGCCC
>JAAFGU010000229.1 GCA_010365205.1 Aromatoleum sp.
GCTGAGGCGGACACCGCGCTGAAGGATCTCGATGGCATCGCCTACACGCAGGGTCCGGGACTCGCCGGCGCATTGCTGGTCGGTGCGAGCGTGGCCAATGCGCTCGCAGCGTCGCTCGGCAAGCCCGCCGTCGGCGTACATCACCTCGAAGGCCACCTGTTGTCGCCGCTGCTCGCCGACCCCAAGCCCACGTTCCCGTTCGTCGCCTTGCTGGTCTCCGGCGGGCACACTCAGTTGTTCGAGGTCGCCGGCGTCGGCCGCTACCGGCTGCTCGGCGACACGCTGGATGATGCCGCGGGAGAGGCGTTCGACAAGACCGCGACGCTGCTCGGCCTCCCGTATCCCGGCGGGCCGGCGTTGGCCCGGCTCGCGGAGGCGGGGCGCAACGGGGTCGTGAAGCTGCCGCGGCCGATGCTCGACAGCGGCGATCTCAATATGAGCTTCAGCGGCCTCAAGACCGCCGTGCTGACGCTGGTGCGGCGTGACGCGGCCGACGGCGCGCTCGACGATGCGCGACGCGCCGATGTCGCCCGCGAATTCCAGCAGGCGATCGTCGACGTGCTGGTCGCGAAGGCGCTGGCAGCGTTGGGTGCCACCGGCCATTCGCGCCTGGTGGTGGCCGGCGGCGTGGGCGCGAACCGGGAGCTGCGCGACCGGCTCACCACCGCGGTTGGCAAGCGCGGCGGCAGCGTGTTCTTTCCCGGCATCGAGTTCTGCACGGACAACGGCGCGATGATCGCGCTCGTCGGCGCGTTGCGGCTCGCCGATGCTGCAATCGCGAACGATGGAAGCTTTTCGGTGCGGCCGCGCTGGGAGCTCGAATCACTGGGCGCGATCTGAGCGGTCCCGCGCATGACGGCCAAACGGGTATCAACCCCCAAGGGGGCTGGCCCCGAAACTGGACGTCAACGTCAACCCCCAAGGGGGCTAGCGTCCGATCGATCGTTCCTCGCCTTCGATGAGCTGGCGAATGTTGCTGCGATGGCGCCAGAACAGCAGCGCCGAGACCGCCACCATTGCCCATGTCCTAGGCACATTGCCGAGAACGTAGAACACGCCGAGCGGCGCGAGCGCCGCGGTGGTCAGTGCGGCGAGCGAGCTGATCTTGAAGCCGTACGCCATCACCAGCCAAATCAACACGAGTCCCAAGCCCAGCGGCCAGTGCAGCGCCAGCACGATGCCGGCAGCGGTGGCCACACCCTTGCCGCCGGAAAATCGGTGGAACACCGGGAACAGGTGCCCGACGAAGACCGCGAGCACGACGGCCGGCACGGTCCAATCGGCGCCGCCGTATGCGGGGCCGAACGTCTGCGCGAGGAACACCGCGAGAGAGCCCTTGGCGCCATCCCCGAGCAACGTCAACGCGGCGGCGGCCTTGTTGCCGCTACGCAGCACGTTCGTGGCACCGGGATTGCCGGATCCGTAGCTGTGCGGATCGGGCAGCCGGAACGCCTTGCTGGTCACGACGGCGAACGACACCGAACCCAGCAGATACGCGGCGACGACGAAGGCGAGCGAGACGAGCATGCGGGGAAAGCGGCGGGGTGCGTCGGTTAGAATGGTGTGATTCATTCTAGCAAAGCCACATGAACAAGATCTTCGTCCACGACCTGCGGGTACAGACTCGCATCGGTGTCTACGCTTGGGAACGGGATCTCGCACAGACGTTGCGGCTCGACGTCGAGCTCGGCCTGCCGTCGGATCGCGTGTTCGCGACCGGCGATTTCGCCGACGCGATCGATTACGCCGCCGTCGTGAAGAGACTGCAGGCATTCGCCGCCGATCATCCGCATCAGATGCTCGAGCGCTTCGCACAGGCGGTCGCTGACATCGTGTTGGGCGAATTCGCCGCGTCGTGGGTGAAAGTGCGCGTGGCGAAGCTCGCGCCGATTGCCGGGGTGCGCGAGCTGGGCGTCGAGATCGAGCGTCAGCGAGCGTAGAACTGCTCCGCGCGGGCGCGACGATCCGGCGCGGGCCGCAGCGCGCCGCGGTGCACTCGCGAGGAGGGAAGGTAAATGAGCGATCGTCCGCTCAGCCGCCTTTCACGATCGCGACGTCGACGAGCACCGGCTTCAACACGCGGACCAGATCCGCGGGACTCATTCCCACCCGATAGCCGCGGCGGCCACCGTTGACGTAGACGTAAGGCGGGCCGGCAATCGTCCGCTCGACGTAGACCGGCATCGGGCGCCGTGTGCCGAACGGACTCGTTCCGCCGACCTGATATCCCGAATGGCGGTCGGCGACCGCCGGCACGCATGGCGCGACGCTCTTGACGCCGAGGACGCGCGCGAGATTCTTCGTCGACAACTCGCAGTCGCCGTGCATCAGCACCACCAGCGGCTTCTTCGCGTCGTCCTCCATCACCAGCATCCTGAGCACCGCGTGCGCGTCGACGCCGAGTTCGCGCGCCGAGACCTCGGTGCCGCCGCGTTGCTCGTACTCATAGGATGATGGGTGAAAGCCAAGGCATGTTCGCGCAGGACGCGTACGGCAGCCGTGACCGGATACTTTTCCTTGGCCACGCCAGCGCGCTCAACGGACGTACGCGACCATCGGCACCGACCACGGCTCCGGCCAATAGATGCCGAACGGCAGATAGGGCTCTGCCGCGATCCGCACACGCGCGAAGCCGGCGCGCAGGAACTCACGCTCCAGTGCGGCGCGCGAGAAGACGCGCATTTCGAGCGTCGATCCAGGCCCGCCATGAAAGACGAGGTCGGTGAAGGTCTGCTGGCGGCCATCCATCGTGCGGTTGCTGAGCGTCCAGACGCCAGCGCGATCTGTCATCGACCATTCGTGCAGTTCGGGATAGTGCTCGCGGGTATCGGGCTCGAGCGAAAACGGGACGCTGAAGATCATCTTGCCGTCAGCCTTCAGCAGTCGCCGCGCGTTCGCGAAGGCGCGTGCCACCGGCGGCACCACGTGCTCGAACACGTCGCTCGCGACGACGAAGTCGTACCGGCCGAAGCGTGCCCGGTCGAGGTTGGCGATGTCCAGTCGCGGCGCCGAGTGAAACCACGTGTTCTCGTACGCATATTTCGCGGCGAGCGTCAGCGCATATTCGGCGGCGTCGGAGAGGCCGATCCCCGCGATGTCCTCGCGGGCTGGTGCGTCGGGCAATAGGGTGGGACGCCCGCAGATTTCCAGCGTCACCAAGTGCGCCATGGCGCGAAAGCGCACGGTCGAGCCGCAAGCCACGCATGAACGCGTTTCGCGCGAGAGCGTGGCGAGCGTCGCCGCGTTCGGCGTGCCGCAGAGGTTGCAGCGGAAAACGATCGCTGTACCGGGCGTGACCGTCGCGGGATCGACGTCACCGATCGTGCCGGATCCGTCAATTGCGGGGGCGCGCCAGCGGCGGAATCGCTGGTGCAGGTGCTGAGCGAAGGAGGACTGGCGCAATCGATGGCGCAGGCGCTCAGCGAACGGACGGGCGGCGGCGAAGGGATCGGACATGCTGCGGATTATCCGGACCTGAACAAGCGGCGAGCCGCGATGTTACGCCATCGGCGATCGGCCGCGGGGCGGTGGTCAGCCGCGCGGATGATGCTGCGCGTGCAGTTGCTTCAGCCGCTCGCGCGCGACGTGCGTGTAAATCGTCGTCGTCGTGATGTCGGCGTGGCCGAGCAGCAGCTGTACGACGCGCAGGTCGGCGCCGTGATTGAGGAGATGCGTGGCGAACGCGTGCCGCAGCACGTGCGGCGACAGCTTGTCGCGCGGAATGCCGGCCTTCGGCGCATAGCGTTTGATCAGCGCCCAGAATCCCTGGCGCGTCATCGGGCCGCGGCGCGCCGTCACGAACATCGCGTCGCTCTTGCCGCCTCCTGCAAGCTCGACGCGCGCCGTCGCGAGGTAGCGTTTGAGCCAGCCGATCGCCTCCTCGCCGAGCGGGACCAGGCGCTCCTTGCTGCCTTTGCCGATGACGCGGACGACACCCATGTCGAGCGACACCTGCGCGAGCGTCAGCCCGGTCAGTTCCGACACGCGCAACCCCGTCGCGTAGAGCGTTTCGAGCATCGCGCGGTCGCGCACGCCGAGCGTCGTCTCGACGTCCGCCGCCGCGAGTAGCGCTTCGACCTGTGCCTCGGTCAGATTCTTCGGCAGCCGCCGCGGCAGCTTGGGCGAGCGTACGCGCAGCGTCGGATCCGCTGCCAGCGTCCCCTGCTGGAGCTGCAGACCGTAGAAGCGACGCAGCGACGAAAGCCTCCGCGAGATCGACGTCGCCTTGGCCTTCGTCGTGTACTGGGCGGCGAGAAAGGCCTCAACGTCGCCGCGTTGCGCCGCGAGCAGCGACGACCCACGCGCTTCGAGCCAGCCGGCCCACGCTGCGAGGTCACGGCGGTAGCTCGAGAGAGAAGCCGGCGCCAGCCCGTCCTGCAGCCACATCTGGTCGCAGAACGCGTCGATCAGCTCGGCGGCGGACTTTTGCTCGGTCATCCGGGGCAGCCGTGCATTCGCGCCGCGCTCACGCGCCGAAGCGGTAGCCCTCGTGCGTGAGCAGCCACCGCTTAACGGTGATCGGATCGCCGGTGGTGACACCCATGAATCCGCCGAGCGCGCCCATGCTGGCGACGACGCGATGGCAGGGCACGACCAGCGCGATCGCGTTCGCGCCGCACGCACCGCCGACCGCGCGCGGCGCCGTGTGCAGGAGCCGCGCGAGCTCC